>CALMGO010000397.1 GCA_937863625.1 uncultured bacterium | reverse complement strand
ACGAAGCAAACAGCGTATCGCTTGCCATCAAGGCTATCAACCTAAGCAACGGAAAGTCGGATATTCATGTGATAAACGCATACAAAGTCGTTTCATATACAGCGATTGTATGACGGACCACGGGCCGCGCGGCATGCGCGGCCCTTTTTTCATTCTGCAAGGGTGCATTCGGCGGACTGGTTTCTATAATCAGGCGAAGCGCATTATGTATTTTCACTGAAGCCGGAGGAAGAACATGGCAAGTGGCGGAGCGGGGAGTTTCTGCGAACAGAGCGGCATAGCACTTGGCGGGCTCGGCACAGGCAGCGTAGAGATACGCGGGGACGGGCATTTTCACCAGTGGCAGATAATGAACAACAAACCGTTCGGCAACGGCCCTGCGACGGGAGCGATGGAAGACGAGGGGTTCTTTTTCGGGTTGGCGGCAAGGTCCGGAGGGAAGAGCCGCGTGATGATACTGGGCAAGCCGAACTGGGCTGACAACGACCCGGATATGTCATGGGAGTCGCTCAGGTGGACGACAGATCCGTATCACATGCCTTGGATGGATTATCCGCGGAATATCAGTTACGAGGGACGGCATCCGTTTGCGGAGGTGGATTACTCGGCGCCGGACTATCCTGTGGGGGTTCAACTGGAAGCGTTCAGCCCGTTTATACCGCTTGAGGCGAAGAACTCCGGCCTGCCGGCGGCGTTTTTGACATTCACGCTCACAAACAGGACGACGACCACGCAGGAAGTGGCGCTATTCGGGGCGCTTAAGAACTGCACGGGCTATGAAGAGCCTGAGAATCAGTCGATCATCACGTACACTAAGAAAGGCAGCGTGTCCTGGCTTAAGTTCGGACGCAAGGGGCTCCCCAAGGACGCGCAGTCGGCAGGCAGCATGGCGCTTGGCGTGTGGACGAAGAAGGCAGGCAGGACGAGCTACGTGCTTCACGCGGTGCACCCGCGCGACATTTATGACCCTGTTATGGAAACGGGGCGGCTCGAAGACCTCGACAGGAGCGTATTTCGCGGAAGTGTAGGCAACGACCTGGGCGTGCTTACCCGGAAGGTGAAGGCCGACACGGGGTTCTCGCGGGGCGTACTGTGCAAAACGGTGAAACTGGCGGCGCGCGAGACGGTGGAGATAACATTTGCTCTTACGTGGCATTTCCCGAATTTCGCGCAGGACTCCGGGTGCAGCGGCACGAAGGAAGTAATCGGGCACCAGTATTCAAACTGGTTTAGGAACGCGGAGGAGGTCTTTTCCTACGCGGCGAAGAACTTCGCGACACTGCGGACGAGGTCGCGTGAATTCGTGGACGCTTTTTACGCGACAAGCGCCGAAAAGTGGATACTCGATACGGTTAACGCGCAGATGACGACATTCACCAAGTCGACGTGGTGGGACAAGTCGGGACGGTTTGCCGTGTGGGAGGGGCTGGGGTGCTGCGGACTTCAGACGCTCGATATAACGCTATACGGGTCGTTTCCGATAGTGCTATTTTTCCCGGAGCTTCAGAAGTCGCAGATGCGCCTCGTGGCGGTGGACGCGGAGAAACTCGGCAGGCCGCCGCACCTTTTCCACGGGTCGCTGTCGGCGTGCTGTCTGAGGCCGAATAACAGGATAGATAACGCGATACAGTTCATCCTCGCACTGTGGCGCGACGCACAGTGGACGGGGGACGTGGAGTATGTCGAGGGACTGTGGAAGGCGGTCGAGGTATACCTCAAGGACCTCGCGGCAACCGATACGGACGGCGACGGCCTCATCAACAACGCGGGCGTTGACCAGTCATACGACCAGTTTCCTCTTTTCGGGACATCGGCGTATGTGGGACTTCAGCACGTGGGGGCGCTCCGGGCGGCGGCGGCGATGGCCACAATGACGGGGAGAGCCAAGCGGGCAGAGGAACTGTCGGGGCAATTTGAGCGGGCACTTGCAACGCTTGAGAAGCAACTCTGGAACGGCGAGTATTATGAACTGAGCTATGACTCTGCAACGGGCAAGGGCAATGCAGGCTGCATGGCGGACCAACTGTGCGGCGACTGGTTTGTAAGGCAGACGGACGGCGAGGGGCTCGTGGCACTTTCGAGAGCGCGCAAGGCGCTCAAGGCGGTTTATAAGTACTGCTTCCGTGAGGATGGGTATCTGGCCAACTGCGAATGGCCGCGAGGAGGACGCGTGCGGATACGGCGCGAGACAAGCGACCAGGCGAACTGTCCGTGGACGGGGGTCGAGTTTGCGGTAGTGGGCGAGATGATGCTTCTGGGGATGAGGCGCGAGGCGGAGGCGCTGCTGCGTGGGGTATATGAGAGGTACGACCGCTTCGGGATGCGTTATAACCATATCGAGTGCGGAAGCCACTATTACAGGGCGATGAGCGCATGGGCGGCGTATCTCGGGATGACGGGGTTCGCGTGGGACGCGGCGGCCGGAAGGCTGACGCTTAACGCGGCAGGCGAGGGGAAACGAATCCTGTGGAATACGCCGACTGCATGGGGGAGCGCGACATTTGACGCGAAAGGTGGATTTGCGTTGGAAGTGGCGGCGGGAGTCCTCAAGGTGCGGGAAATCGTAATTGCCGGCGGCAAGGATAAAGCGGCAGGGAAAAAACCCACGAAGTTGGGGAAAGTGGCAGTGGGCGCAAGGAAGGTCAAGGCGGAGATCACGTCGGCGGGCGGTAAGGTGAGGGCGGCACTTGCAAGGGCACAGACGCTCAAGGCCGGGATGAAGCTCGTGGTGGGGTAAGAAAGCGCGCTCGATAGAGCGCCGTGTCGGCTGAACAACATGCGTTAGACAAGAGCGGCGGCATGACGCCTCTGGCTTCATCACGCGACCGTGCTACGTGACGGGGCCTTTTCCGTTTTTTACCTCACATTCTGCCGTTTCCACTCGTACATGCAGATGGCATTCACTTCCAGGGGCTACCCCCCCTTTGTCATGTACCGGTCACAGCAGAGGAGGCCGTCATGAAACTGTGCATTTTCAGTGTTCTGGCATTCGCAATGGTCATGTCCGGATGCAGCGCGCCGATGAAGGACACTGCCGAAGCCTCAAACCAGCCTGATGCGCCGCAGCGTCTTACAATGAATGTCGCTACGGAAGTAACAGCTCCGACGGCCACAGGCTCAATCCTCGACTCCATGATACCCGTCAGCGGCTGCCTCATGACGCGTAACGGCGACGTACTTCAACTGGCGGCGCCAACACCTGACAGGTCACTCGTCCAGACCACTGCTACATTTCGCCCTCCGTTTGTGTTTAGACTCAGGGCAAAGACGGACTCGACAAACCTGCGACTCTACTACAACGCGGGCATGGTGATATTTAACTGGGAATGCAGGCAGGACCAACTCCGCGTTCATGACCCTCTCACGAACCAGACCCGCGCCGTACCCGGAAAGGGGCTCATCGCGCCGGGGAAATGGCATGATGTCATCTGGGAGGTCTACCCCGATCGGATGAGCATCACAGTTGACGACGAGAATCGTTATTCTACTCCCGGCAACTATGCAAATATCGACGCGGCTATCGGGGTCGGCCCGGCCTTTGGCAGTGTGGTATCGATAGAGTCTATAGAGGTGACGGCACAATAGAGGGCGAGCTCCGGCCGGTAATCCGCAAGCAGGCGGACGCGACACCCTACGACAGGTGGTCAAGCCATACAAGAGGCGGGGAAAGAGGGTGTCAAGGCAACGTCGTGTATGGCGATGCGCCACATTTACACTGGTGGCAAGCCACCAGTGCCACACAACCCTCCAGTTAACAACTGGCGCACGCAGTGCGCCCCTACAAAGTCAAATAAAAGGCAGACGCGATCCCGGCAGGTCGGGACGCGTCCCTCCAAATGGCACACCAAGGTCTACATGCCGACCGGGTTACGCGTGGCGGTAGACCTCCCATCCAAGGTAGGTCTCGAAAGCATCGGCGACGGCTGCGGCTGTCTGGGACAGATTGACGGCCGTGTGATGCTCGAAGCCCTCCAGGCAGATGTATCGCATGAGACCCTGGAGGTTCTGGACTTCGAGGACGCCGTAACCGCCGAAAGTGTCGAGAGCGTCCTTGGTAAAGGTCCCCTCCCCTATGTAGGTGCGAATGACACCCCATGTATCGTCCGTCGAGACGCGGGCGAAGGTGGCGGGGACGCTCTTTATGCGGCCCATGACCGCCCCGTAGGCGTTCTCCTCGCCGACGGTGTCGGCGATAATCGCCTGATGAGTCATGCGCGCAGACTCAAGGACGGACTTCGGGAGATTGGAGCAGTGGAAGACCACGCACTTGTCGGGGTCGTTGCCGTAGTTATTGTTCCAGTCTACAAGAGCGCTCGGAGAGCCGGAGGCGGCATTAAGCGCGTGCATGGCAATCGTACCGCCTATATCAACCTCGCAGGCGCTCGACATGCCCATCTCGGACATCATGCTCATGACACCGCAGGGGACGATGCCGTAGATTTCCTCAATGGCCGTCCAGCACTGAATGGCCGTGCCCTGGAGTTCATTGGCGGCGGCCCAGCGCTTTATGACAAGGGCGAGGCGCGCCATACGGTCGAAGCCTTCGTCGGAGACGCCGGCGCAGTTGACGTACCCCTTGAGCGCCTTGAGGGATGACTTGTAACCGCTGTCAGAACGGGAAACCTTGTCGGCGGCGGCGAGGACCTCGGACAGGTCGAGCGTCTCGACGGAGATACCGGCCTCTTCGAGAATCTTCTCGGAGTAGCGGACGGTGTTAAAGGGGCCTGTACGAGCGCCGATGGCGCCGAAGCGGGCATTACGGAGCGATTTGACTACACGACAAGTCGCGGCAAAGGCATCGAGGTCGCTCTTGAAGGCGTCTGAAGCAACAGGGACGCAGTGAAGCGTCGTCAGGCTGAACGGGATGCCGTATTGGCGGAGGTTATTGCAGACGGAAATCTTGCCGCAGAAGGAATCACGCCGGTCGGCGACGGTCATCTTTGTATTGGAGTCGGGCTCGGCCTGGATGAGGACGGGGACATTGAGACCGGACCAACGCAGGGTATTAGCAACGGCGCGCTCGTCACCGAAATTGGGGAGGGTCACGATGACGCCATCGATTGTGGATGCCTTTTCGGCAAAGAGGGCGGCGCACTTTTTTGCGTCGGCGAGGGACTCGACAGAGCCGAATTCGGTATCCTTCATAGAAAGGATAACGCAGCCGTAACCGGCGTCTTTAAGGACTTTGCGAATTTCGTCGTGGCCGGTCTTCACGAGATGCTTGGGAAAGAAGCCACGGTTTCCAACAATTACGCCGAACGTCGTCTTAGCGGCCATGTCGTCCTCCTGTGAAAGCGCACATGCTTATGCTTCGTAAGGTACCCATAGGAGATACCTTTATTTCACGAAATCGGTCTCGTAGCAGCCCATGTCAGGGGCTGCGCCTTCGTAAATGGTATCGTTTATCCCATCAAGCACAACACCCTTGTCGATGCAGGGGCTGATATTGCGGAGATGAAAGTCGCCATCCTCGGGGTCGTCATACCGGGGGTCCTCGGAGATGCCGTTAAGCATTGCATTCTTATGAATCCTGAACTCGGTGATATTGGGCATATCGCCCCATGTGCGCTGCTTGAAGAAATCCCCGCTGCGAGCGTAAAGGTCGTCGTAATCCCAGTCAATGGGAGAGGGGTCTTCACGCCAGCAGTCAAAGCCGGCGGCGCGGCCGAACCAGATATTGTTGTACATGACGAGAACACGCCACTTGGCGGAGCTTTTGATGAGGATGGCGCGACTGTCGACATCGGAGGTCCAGGCGGAATTGTGATAGAAGAAGATCGGGCCTGAGCCGACTTCAGGACGCGGACCGCCATTTGTCTTAAAGGGGTATCCCTCATAGGGATAGTCAGCGGCATTTGTGGTGGCGAAAGTAGTGCCGCAGTTGGCAATGACGTTGTAGATAATCCACGTGGGCCCGTCGAGGGCCTGGGCGAGTGACACGCCGGAGAGGGAGGAATTCATGTAGTTGTTAAAAATGCGGACGTTGCGGCTGATACCGTCGGTCTCCACGAAGTCGTCAATGATGTCGAGCAGGGTGTTGTCACACCAGTCGGTCTCGCTGGTACGGGCGTTAATCTCGCTATAGGGGCACAGGTGGGCCCCGTCGAACATGTGCTGGATGTGATTACGCCGGACGACAAGGCCGCGGCCCGAGTATTTGCCGTCGACAACGACGGCGCCGGTCTCGACCTGGCCGTGGTAGTTCCACCCTTCATCGCCTTTGGAGTAGGAGAAGTGCCAATGGTCGGTGTCGTCGAAGAAGCGGGAGTCCTGGACGGTGTTGTTGGAAGACTCGCCCTTTATCCAGACACCGGTATTGCAGTAGAGAGAGGAGCAGTTGTCGATGAGGCATTCGGAGGAATCGCGCATGGCAACCGCGCAACCGTATTCGTCCTTGCCGTAGTGAATAAAGGTGAGGCCGGATAAGGAGACGAAGTCGCGGTTTTCGAGGATGACTCCTTGAGTCTCCCGCGCTACATGGATAAGGTAACGCTTGATGGGGTCGCGCGGAAGGACTATGAAGATGGTCTTGCCGTCGCAGTGGTATGCGCCAGTGAAACCGAGCTCATCGAATGTCTTATCGGCGCTTCTGCGGACAAGGAGTTCTTCCTTTGTGCGAAGCGGATAGAGGCGAAAGCACTTGCCGGTGCCCTTTTCTTCGACGCTCACATTCCAGGTCTGTCCTTCAAACGGGGCGGAGTAGTAAAGGTACGTGCCATTGCCCCATTGGGTATCGTCGATGCTGTTTTCACGCCATGCGGAGTCATCGACAAGCGCGGGCTCAGCACCGTCAAGCGTGACACTCTCGCCGGGGACGGCGCGGACGACGATGGGAGCAGTCTGGGAGGCGGAGGCAGGTATTGTGAGAGAGCCTTCGTAATAGACGCCGGAGCGAATGAAGAGAGTCGTGCCGGGGGTGACCTTGGCAAAGGCGGCGGCGAGTGTGCGGAAAGGCTCGTCACTCGTGCCGGGATTGGTATCGAGTCCGTCGGTAGCGACATAGAGAGACTTTGCCGTCTGCAGGACGATCGGCTCAGGGCGCGTGCGGCCTGTTTCGGTGGACTTTGAGATGACGGCACCCTTGGAATCGAGGAACTCCACGTCGACGGTGTACGGGGTGTCAGGCGTCAGCCACCAGAGAGAACCGGCATAGTAATTGAATTCGGCGACCTGGACGAGTTCATGCACTGGGCGGCGGCCGTCAGGAGTAACAAGGTACGCCTTGACGGCGGCTATGTCGGCAGGGGCGTAATCGGCAGGGCAGTCAGCGATGAGCCCCATGGTGGTGAAGTTGCCATAGGTCTCGGCAGCGGCAAAGGACGCGCAGAACAACACCACACAGACACAAAGTACTGACCTTACGGCACTCTTCATGCGATACCCCTTTTTTCGAGCCACGGCGTGCGGCACTTCTTTGACGGTATTATTCAGTCGAAACAGACGGCGTCAATATTCATGCGCTGAGGTCACAGAAAGCCTGCGGCCAACTTGACAAGCACTTCGCGGCTGCATCGGCGGCGGTTCATGCTTCGGCAAGTTTGCTGAATCTGGCGGCGATGGCGAGCGCGGGGTCAAGCGGCACATCTATGCCCTTTGTGCCCGGAGGGACGCTGATTAGCGGCACGGGACGAAGCGCCTTGCCTTCAAACTGCGGTAGCCAGGGTCTCTCGGCTTCGAGCATGCTGGCGGTCATTCGTCTGATGTCGGCAAGAGTCAGGACAGCAGCGGTCAGGGGGTCCAAGGCGACGGCCTGCATGACAAGCTCGGGGTCGCCGGTGAGGGCGGCCTCGACGGCAAGCCCCTGGACGAGGACATTGGTCATGTTGAGCGCTGCAAGCTGAGCGGGTAGGTCGCCTACGACGGGCGGGTGAAGGCCGAGGCTATCGGCATGCATGGGCACTTCGACACAGCAGCCATTCGGGAGATTGGTGATGAGAGAGTCATTTCGGACGTTGCCATTGAAGCGGAAGGGTCTCCCAGTCTCGATGGCCTCAATGATGTGCGAGCAATACTCGGCACTGCGCGGCGGGAGGAGAGTGGATTCCATCGACAGGAGGTCCATGGAGGCGGCCTTATCGGCGACCATCTTGCTGTACTTATACGCGGCGCCGGTCTCGCCGCCAAAGGCGGGCTCGTCACAGTAGAGGTCGAGCGCCTTTTTGTTCTTACGGAAATATGGCACGTAATCGGAGAGGTGGCCGGTGCTTTCGGTCATGAAATAGCCGAAATGCCGCATTACCTCGCCGCGCACCTTTTCATTGACGTAGTACTCAGGCTTTTCGAAGTTTTCCTTCAATACGGGGTAGAGGTCGCGGCCGTCTTTTTCGAGTTTCAGGAACCAGGCCATGTGGTTGATGCCGGCGGCGAGGAAGTCTATCTCCTCTTTCTTCTCGCCGACGTAGCGGGCGATAAGGTCCATAGTGGTCTGCACACCGTGGCAGAGGCCTACGAATCGGAGCCCGTCGACCCGGCCGAGAGCCCAGCAGCACATGGCCATGGGATTGGCGTAGTTGAGCATGAGCGCAGAGGGGCAGAGCGCGGCCATGTCGGAGGCGATATCCATAAGGGCGGGAATGTGCCGCAGAGCCCGGAAGACGCCACCGGGGCCGAGCGTGTCGCCAATACACTGGTCGACGCCGTACTTCATGGGGATTTCGTAGTCGAGCCGGAAGGCTTCGACGCCGCCGACCTGGATCATGATGACAACGTAATCGGCACCTTCAAGCGCCACGCGCCGGTCGGTGGTGGAGGTAACGGTCGCGTCGACGGAGTTGTCAGCAATCATGCGGTCGACGAAGGCGTGCATGCGGTCCAGCCTGCGGTGAGTCGGGGCCATGAGGGCGTACTCGGAACCGGCAAGCGCAGGGGTGGCGAGCATATCGGCGACGAGTGTCTTACAAAATACGAGACTGCCTGCGCCAATCATGGCGACCTTGGGCATGGCAAGTCTCCCTTTCCCAAAAGAACGTCGAGGGACGCTGTCAGGCGTATTCGCGGAAGGCGATTCCCGGCTTGGCGCCGTAGTTGATAACGACCTCGCGGCCGGAATTCAATATGGAGAGGCGTCCGGCCTCCATGACGAGTTCGTTGTACGCGGAATTGGCCGGGGTGGCGATGACACCTTCGGCGTCGATATCTTTGATCGCTTTTTGACGGGCGGCGAGGTCGGCGGCACTGGAAGCGGCAGTCTCGACACGGCGGGCGGCATTTATGATAGCGGCAATCGAGCGGTAGCCGTAGCCGACAGGGGTAAGGCCGTCACCGCCGGTATTTATCATGCGGAAGTAGTCGGGGTTGGGCTCGGCATAGACGGTATCGCCGGGGTCGGAGCCGGCCTCGACGTATGAATGCTTTACGCCGCGGTACTGGTCGTTGTGGGAGAGGATCGTACCGAGGTCGCCGCACTGGCCGTATAGGGTCATGCCCTGATCGTTGCCGCCGGGGCCGTCGTCGGGATAGCCGAGGCCGTTCTGGACATTGAGGCAGGCGCCGTTTTCCCAGAGGACGCGGCCGTCGGTCCAGAGATAGCCCTTTTTGCCATTGGGGTAGGCCTCCTCTATGCCGTAGACACTGACCGCCGTAGGCAAAAGACCGGTGATGAAATGGACGAGGTCGATGTAGTGGCAGGCGATGTAGGCGAAGGAGTCGGAATTTTCACAGGTCATCCAGTTCTGAAAATTGGAATGGCGGTAGTACCAGCACTCGACGAGGCGGGCGTTACCAAGGCGGAATTCGCCGAGGCGGCCGTCGCGATAGGCCATGCGGGCCATGAGGTTGCGGTCGTCAAAGCGCTTGTGGTATTCGACGCCGACGAAAAGACCTCGGTCGAAGGCGATCTTCTCGATTTCAACTGCCTGGGCGAATTTGAGGACGAGGGGCTTCACGGTGCAGATGTGCTGGTCGTGCTCGAGGGCGTATTTGAGGACGGGGTAATGCAACTGGTCGGGCACGGCGACGACGACGATATTGCGAGGGGGCATCGCGTCAATGACTTCCTTGTAGAGATTGGGGAACTTCTCGGAAGCGGCAACCTTACGGAAATCCGGGAAGGCGTTAAACGACTGGCCGGGGAAGGCGCGCGCGAAGCCTTTATCCTCGGCGAGGGTCTTCAGCGGAGTGGTGTCAAGGGCGGTGATATTAATGTCGGAAATCAGGCCGAGACGCTGCAGTTGGTAGATAGAGGGGAGGATCTGGACCTGGGTGATCATGCCTCCGCCGACGATGGTGACAACGGGTTTGTAATCTGACATCTGGAACTCCCCTTTCAGACAGACGCACAACATACGAGTTCAGCAACCCCCGGGAAACAGCACTACCAATGAAATGATACCAACGGCCGTAGGATTTTCCAGCTTCCGCGTTGGCTAAAGCCCAACTCTACATCTTTCCAGAGGTTAGTGGCGCAACGGGCTAGGCCTCCGCGTCTTTTATCACCTTCAGGAGGTCGGCGGTGGATTTGGCGGCGAGGACGGCCTCGCGCATTTGCGCCTTGTGGAAGATCCGAGATACGGCGCTTAGGAGCTTGAGGTATCCTTCGCGGTCTTCATCGGGGGCGACGACCATAATGAAGGATTTGCAGGGCAGGTCATCAATGGCATCGTAGTCGACACCACCGGGGACGGTCATCATGGCGACGTGCAAACTATCGACACCGGTAAGATGGACGTGGGGGACAGCAACGCCCTCCCCTATTCCGGTGGAGCCGAGTTTCTCCCGGGCGATAATCTCATCAAGGAGGGTCTGGCGATCCATAAACGCGGCGGGCGCAAGGACCAGGTCGACGAGGCGGGCAAGCACGGCCTGGCGGTCAGTAAAAGCGGCGCCGACCTGGACGGTTTTTTCGGAGAGGCAATCGATCAGTTTCACGTTAATTTCCCTC
>CALMGO010000396.1 GCA_937863625.1 uncultured bacterium | reverse complement strand
TCCCTCTGCCCTGCAGGGTTCCAATTGCACTCCCCGTCGAGTAAAATAACCTTTTTGAAGATCGTACGGCAAAAACGCCGCGATATGCACTATTGCGAGGAGACCACGTGAGTACCGACCTTCCGGAAATCGGGAAAGTCTCGTCTGAGATTTTCGATAATATAATACTGCCGCACCTCGGCGCCGCTTCGAAAAACGTCCTTGTCGGCCCGCAGCACGGCGTCGACGTCGGCGTCATCGACATCGGCGGCTCGCAGGTCATGGCGCTTACCACCGACCCTGTTTTTATAGTCCCGCAATATGGCTGGCGACGGGCCGCGTGGTTCGCCGTGCACATCCTCGCCTCCGACGCCGCCACGAGCGGCCTGGCCCCCTGCTACATGACCGTGGACTTGAACCTCCCGCTCTCGATTACGGCCGCCGAGTTTGAAGAGATGTGGCTCGCCTTTACCGAGGAATGTGAAAAACTCGGTATCGCCGTCGTCGCCGGGCACACCGGACGCTATGCAGGCTGCGACTACCCCATGGTCGGCGGCGCGACCGTCATGAGCATCGGCCCCAAAACGAAATACGTCACCCCGCGCGGCGCGCGCGTCGGCGACAAGGTCATCATCACCAAGGGCGCAGCCGTCGAGGCCGCCGGTCTCTTTGCCGTCACCTTCCCGGGGAAAATCGCCAAGGCCTACGGCGACGATTTCGCGGAGACCGCGCAGGACATCTTTTACCAGATGAGCGTCGTTGCCGACTGCACGGTGGCCGCCTCCGTCGGAGTCCGCGACCGCGGTGTCACCGCGATGCACGACGCCACCGAGTGCGGCGTCTGGGGCGGGCTCTTCGAGGTCGCCCAGGCCTCCGGCGTCGGAATGGAAATCGACAAGGGCAGCATCATCGTCCAGGCCGCCGTCGAGAGGATATGCAAACTCTTCGACATCGACCCATATTCGTCGATCTCCGAAGGTTCACTCGTCCTCACCTGCCGCCCGAAAAAGGCCAACGAACTCCTCGAACGCCTCGGCGAAGAGGGCATCCCCGCCACGACCGTCGGCGTCGTCGTCCCCGCCGAAAAAGGCATCACCTACAGCGAGGCCGGCCATACAAAAACTCTCGTCCATCCCAAAGTCGACCCCTTCTGGGCCGCCTTCGGCCGCGAGATGAGCCAAAGCGCTTCATAGCAGCCGCTCGACGGTGCGCTCAGCGCGGCGAATCAGCCCTGCCTTCGGCGGTGACGCAGGGGGGACCGCATCCCGCCGCGCAATCATGTAGGGCACCTCACGTTCTACGTACTGTGTGCCCCTGCCCCGGCAATTCTTCTCGACATCCCAGCTCATGCCATGTTATCATACGCCCTGAACCCAGGGGGACTTTCCCTATGCCAGTCACGACTTCCAACGATACACGCCACACCCCCGCCATGACCCGCGGCGGCTCGACGTACTACTACATGCAGGACGGGTTAGGCTCTGTCCGCAACCTCGTTGACGCGGACGAGGCCGCGCAGAACGTGTATGATTATTACGCCTTCGGCAATGCGCTCGGAACGCAGACTACCGCCGTTGCGAGCCCCTACCGTTACACCGCCCGCGATTACGAATCCGGCGGCATCCTCTCCCAGCACTACTACCGCAACCGCTACTACCTCCCCTCCATCGGCATCTTCGCCTCCCGCGACGCCGCCTGGGCCGATATACACAGGGGCTGGGGGTATGTCGGGAATAACCCCCTGATGTTTGTGGACCCGTGGGGACTGTATGGCCCAAACGTACACCGGTGGCTAACTGAAGACTGGGGCACCGAAGTGGGGCTCGATCCATTGACCGCGGAGCAGATAGCGAGGGGGGATCAGGACTATGATAACAAATGGGCGACCAGCCCATACAATTGGCTGTCGCCAAAGGGGACGGGGAAGCACTTCATGTCCACTAAAGATGCACTGCGAGACCTGTGCCAGGCCGCAGGCGGGGGCGATCTCGACCCAAGCCGCATATTAGAGACTCTGCCGTCGTTGGTTCTTCCTGATTCGCCGTATAAGTACGATCCTTACGAATTTGGCCACCAGCTCCATAAAGTCCAGGATTCGTATTCCCACTATGCTGCCGGATACAGATGGTATACGGCCGGGCATATTTTCGGAACACTGCACTACGATCCCCATTACAACCTGTTGAGGCACTGGTTCCCCGCAGCCCTCGCCGATGTCCCTGATGCGTATGATCCAGGTATTGATCCTAAAGACGATGCGATGAGGGACATGACAAAAGACCTTCTCAATGCATTCAAGGATGGCACATTGGAGTGCTGGTGCAAGGAAAAAGGATACCTGTAGCATGGCTAAAGCACGGTTACTCGTTGGAGTTCTTCTCACAGTGGCCGCTGTTGTGCTCCCACGACATGCTTGCGCAGACACGGACTCCGCGCAGACGCTCACTCCGGGCGAGGCGGTTAGATGCACGTCCGTCTACATTGACGGTCAGGAGAGATACCTGTTCGGGTATGACATTCCTCCGTCTGAGGCAAAGAAGCGCACAGTCGCCGATGGCTGGAAGGTCGCCGCCGGAAAATACATCGAGGTTGATGGCGAGTGGAAATGGCTCAGCAACGCAGTCGTAACCTTGTTTCTCGAATGGCAGGAGGTCAGGGGCCATGATGAGTGGAGCTTCGATTATGCCCATATGTACTCCGGCAAGGTGATAGAGACGAGTTGGCTGAGGCCCACGATCTACGAAGAGAACGGTCTACTCACAGTGGCATTGGCGCAAGGCGATCGGTCGCAAGCGAGGGTAACGGGAGTCGACTTCTTCGTGGTCGGCGAGGAGAGGATATCGAGACGGACGATCGCGTTCACTGAGCCTCTGGATGAGGCTTTCTTCAGGAGCAGAGGCTTTCTGCCGGTCAAGTCCGACAAGGGCCTCTCCGGCCTTTTCGCGAAGAAACCGGAACTCAAGGTGTGTGGCTGCCTCTTCTTCCTCGATCCCAAGGACGACGTCCTGACAGCTATTGCCGCGGCCCGCGACCAAGCGAAGCGCCTGCATTTATTCTCCACAACGCTTCGGTCCGGGAAATGGTCCAATGTGGAGCGGCAGAGCGACGACGGATCAATGGCTGATTTCGTTCTCACCGGCAAGGAGTACGCCTTTGACGGCCGGAGCGGTGCCTTCGTCTGGCGGCAGTTGTCGGTAGCGGCCGGTGATAGCCGTGAACGCGTGATGAAGCTCGAGTGGAGCGGCGGTCAGCGGAGCGTATCCGAAGTTGCGACAGCCACCGCGGATTCCACGGCGCGTGTAGACGCAATGTGGCTCAGCCCCTACACGAACACTGTCTACGCGCTTGCCGGCGGCGTGCTGACCGCTGTCGATGCGCAGGGGAAGAGCAGCAGGTACAGCGCGGGTAACTCTGCACGCATAGTCGATCTCATTGTCAATTCTGCCAGCGTTGGCCCCCTTGCGGTCCTTGCCGCCGACCAGACAAAGGTAGACTGCGAAGAGATAGTGGCCCTGTGGGACATATCAGGAAACCAGCCTGCCTATGTGCTGCCGGTCTTCGAGCAGCGGATCCTTTCCTGTTTCCGATGCGAACTGCTTCTCAACGGGAATCTTTCCACCATAGCGGTCGGACGGTGGGGTGCTGGCGGCGAGCTTTCCCTCTTCAACTATGAGACAGCGCCGTCCTCGGGCAAGGGGCCATTGAGCGAACTTCTGCGCGCTCGTGAGACGGAGAGGCTGCAGCTGGACCGCGCTCGCGGATGGGTCAGGTAGGCGTGGCGACATCGTGAACCTCCGCGTATATGCGTACCTGCCGGGTAGCGGGATGCGCTACAAGAGGACTCAAGGCGCG
>CALMGO010000395.1 GCA_937863625.1 uncultured bacterium | reverse complement strand
CCCTGGGCGACAAGAACAACGCGGCTTACGGCCTGGAGGCTGTCAGTGGCAAGAACCGGCCCGGCGAGGTTGAAAGACGGTTCCAGTGAAGCATCGTCGCCATTACTGCCGGGGTCGTTGATGAGTTCTGCCGCGAGACGGTGAAGCGTGACGGGCTGCTCGAATATTTCCTTGAGCATGAAATGTGGAAAACCCGCGCGTTCGGCGGCCTCGACATCCCACTCGACAGTCGTGATGGCTGGTTCTATATCGCGGCCCGCTGACCGGACTCGCAGGTGTCCAGGGGTCAAGAGCGCGGTCTGACCGTCTTCGAGGAAGATCACCTCTTTTGTGAACGCAACAAGAGGCGCGACGTCCGATGCGAGTATCGCGGCGAAGTCTGTCCGGGCTATCACAAGGGGGCTGCTCTGTTTGGCGGCCACAATGCAATTCGGACACGAGGCAGCGACCACCCCAATGGCGAAGCTGCCGTCGAGCCGGGCGATAGCGAGTTCCACGGCCGCAAGCAAAGCTTCTGCACGCGGCGTGTCAGGCGCGTCCTTTTGGACCTTTTCGAGGGACATGGCCACGAGGTGGGCGATTACCTCGGTGTCGGTATCACTTGAGAAGACATTGCCTGCCTGGGTCAGTTCGACTTTGAGCTGCTGGTAATTTTCGATGATGCCGTTGTGAACGACTGCAACGAGGCCGAGGGGGTCAGTATGGGGGTGCGAGTTACGCTCAGAGGGCTTGCCGTGCGTGGCCCACCGGGTATGGCCGATGGCGCAGGTTGCGTGAGGCTGGGGAGCGGCGGCAATGGCGGCTTCGAGTTCGCTCACACGGCCAACCCTGCGAAGGATACGGAGGCCCGTCTCAGATATGACCGCCACGCCCGCGGAATCATATCCCCTGTATTCAAGACGCTTGAGGCCGTCGACAACCACGGATACGGCATTATCGAGGCCGGTAAAGCCGACAATTCCACACATATGAGGCCCTTTTGGTCGGAGGCGTCAGGGAGACTGTGAAAAGACCGTTTCTGCTGTTATCGGAAACGGCGCACTTAACGCGTAAGAAAAACATACGCCGGCACTTGCGACAGAAAACACACGTCGAACAAATGAGCCACATCAATATACACTCAAGGAGGGGCCTTGGGAAGGTCTTCTCAACAGAGTATCTGCGAGCCGGCCCGGGGACACCTCTAATCACACAGGCTGCCAGTACCTGGCGTCACGGCGCAGAAGGCCATCGGCGCACTCAGGCCCCCATGAGCCAGGCGCGTAATTGGGAAACTTCCGGTGATCTTCTTCACACGGACCGGCAAGAAGAGGCTCTATTGCCTTCCAGGCGGCCTCCACCTCATCGGCGCGCCAGAAAAGCGTAGGCACGCCGCAGAGACAATCAAGAATGATGCGCTCGTAGGCGTTGGGCATCTTGATGCCAAACTGGGTATAGTGGAAGTCGAGATTTGCGGTGGTGACCTCGTCGTTTCTTCCGGGGACCTTCACGGAAAAAGACAAGCGAATGCCTTCGTCGGGCTGAAGGTGAATGTGAAGGACATTGGGCTGGACCCGGCGGCACATGGCCGGGTCGTCGATAACGCACAGCGGGATTGATTTGAACTGAATCGCGACTTCGGTGACCTTCGTTGCAAGGGCCTTGCCTGCGCGAATGTAGAACGGAACGCCATACCAACGCCAGTTATTGAGCGCCAGTTTGAAAGCCACGAAAGTGGGGGTGCAGGATTTCGGGCAGACATTCTTCTCGTCTCGATACCCCTCGTACTGGCCAAACTCCACGTCAGACGGCATCAAGGGCATGAGAGACTGAAAGACCTCGGTCTTCTTGTTGCGGATTGATTCGGAGTCTCCCGCGACAGGCGGCTCCATGGCAATCAACGCGAGAGTAGCGAGGACATGATTTTGCACCATGTCGCGGACAACGCCTGCCTCTTCATAGTATGCCCCCCTGCCCTCCACGCCGATTTGCTCGGCAGCTGTTATCTGAACGTTGTCGATGTATTTTGAATTCCAAAGGGGCTCGAAGATGGCGTTTGCAAATCGGAAGAGCAGGATATTTCTTATCGTGTCCTTGCCGAGGTAATGGTCCACGCGGTAAATCTGCGATTCATCGAACATCCCAGCGAGCAGGGTATTGAGCCTTTGCGCTCCGGCGAGGTCGAGGCCGAAGGGCTTTTCCATCATTATGCGCAATCCAATGCCGTCCGAGGCGGCTATGTGCGCCTTCTGCATGTTCAAGAGGACCTGCTCCGCCGCCGACGGCGGCAGAGCGAGGTAACAGAGCCTGTTCCTGCATGAGGAGCAGGCTTCGCATTCTGTGAGAAATCTCTGGAGCGAAGAGTAAGACTCCGGGGAATCATAGGAACCGGTGAAATAGCGAAGCCGCCGGGCAAAACGCGTCCACACTACGTCGCTGATGGGCATGCTTTCGTCAGAACGTTCGACAGCTTCGCGGATCTCATTTCTGAAAGTGTCGTCGTCCTTGTCCGTGCGGGCGAAGCCTACGATGGTAAAACCCTCCGGAAGCAGGTTGTCATAGTCGAGGTTATACAGGGCAGGCAGGAGCTTTCTGCGGGCAAGGTCGCCTGAGGCGCCGAATATCACCATGACACACGGGGGGGACTTGGTCAAGCAGCCTGGATCTGCAAAAGCGCCGGCGTCTTTCGGTTCTGGAATCACGGGATCCACACGTGCATCCTCCCAATGGCAATGCCCACACTTCAGTCGAGAAAAGATATTATCGCAAACGCAGGATGCTTTTTCACGAGAAGAATCCGCCTCCCACCCGACGCCCCGCCTTAAGAGAGGCCGTCGCCTTCGCGGCCGCGGTGTTCTTTCGCAAAGAGAGACAGCGGGATATCAACAACAAGTTTCCATTTTCGCAGGTTATTGAGGAATACGCTTCTGGAGAGGAGAACCGTCCAAGGGAAAGAAAAGGGGCGGGAAAATCCCGCCCCAATGTTCCATCGGTTCAGAATCGCCTGGTCAGGCCTGGTACGGCTTGAACCTCGCTCTGAACTGTGCAAGCGATTCCTGGATAGTGGCAAGGTCGCCGGGCATCTTACGTTCGGTGACGAGCGCAAGCGGGGCGGACATACCGAGGACCGGAGTATAGCCGCGTTTTGTGATCGACTCCTGATACTTCGGCCCGGTTTCGTAATCGACGGCTCCGGTCGGCATGATGATCCGGCCGTTGTGTCGTTCGCGCACGAAGGGTGCAAGAAGGTCGGCAATACCCTTGGCGCCGAGGACCCCGGCGGGGAACATCTTTATGGCATCAGGCTCCAAGCCGTCGCCTCGCTCTATAAAGTACTGAAACTCGGTAGGCGTCATGATTGCCGGCGCAGCAAAGCAGTTACTTTCATGAGCGATGCGGACGAAATCCTTGCCCTGGCCGTAGCCGCCCATGACGTTGCCGGGGGCGACGATCATGTCGAAGCCCATCTCAATGGCCTCGTCAAGCTCACCGGGGTTGATAACACTGCCGACGCCGAGCACGAAAGGATTGGCAGAATCGCTCTTTTCGCGGATTTTGACAAGTTCTTTCATACCCTCTCGGAGGATCCCCATGTCAATACGCATGGTACATTCGGCAACAAAGCCGGCCTTGTATACCTCCGTCATGGTCGTGACCATGTGCTCGGCGTTCTTCACGTGGTCCCGGTTCATCACGACGACGACACCGCTCTTGCGAAGGGCCGCGTCCACACGCTTACGATCCTTCTTATATTGCGACATTTCAAATCCTCCGTCAAATCATGGGCCTGCGGGCAGGCGTAATAAGCACAGTGCCTTTATTGAATGCTTCGCGGCGGGCGCTCCAAGGCGACCCGAGGGCGAGTATACCGGCGTCGCGGTACATGTCAAGCGTGTTGGACGGGGCATGCGGCGGCACTCCCGGCGGCATGATAACGGTATAGGCTTCAATTAGGACGCCTCCTTCGCCGATAAAGGAATGGACGTGGAATACCGTGGAAAGGCGACGCTATGC
>CALMGO010000394.1 GCA_937863625.1 uncultured bacterium | reverse complement strand
CCCTTTCGCGAAATCATTTTGACCGGGTGGGGCATTTCGCGCAGGGGTGTGTGCCGGCGATAATCACGCGCGAACTGCTTTTGCGGACGTCAACGCTCAGGCCGGGCAAATGGGCGGGGTTTCTCTCGATATCGGTATGCCTGGCGTTCAGCGCGTTTTACGAGATATTAGAATGGTGGATGGTGGTGATCTTTTACCCGGGCAACGGGCCGGAGTGGCTGGGAATGCAGGGCGACGTGTGGGACGCGCAGGGGGACATGCTGATGGCGCTGTTGGGGGCGACGGCGGCGATAGTGATTTTGTCGAGGGCGCATGACGCGTCGATGGCGGCGCTTAAGGCGGCCAAGAGGGAGGGCGCATGAATGATGCGGTGATGCCGGTGCTCGATGCGCTTCTGGCGGCCGTATTGGCGGCAGCGGGCGGGTACGTGGGGCGCGAGTTTTCAAGGGTGAAGGGACGGCACTGGGTGGCGGGGTTTGTCGCGCCTTTTGCGGTGATTATGATGGTGACGGTCGCGAGGAGATTCAGCTGGCTTTCATACGAGCCGGCATTTTCGTGGCTGATGCGCGGGAGAAGGGAATTTTTCATCCTGGGCGCTGCGGTGGCGATGATGTTTATGACGCTCGTGCCGAGGCTCACCTCGAAACGGTCGAAGGTGCTCGTGACGGCGCTCATGGCGGTTGCGGTGTTGAACCTGTCGGTGGCGCCGTTTGCACTGCCTGTCGCGGTGAGGACATATCTTCTCGGGCTCGACACGCAGGTGGATGCCGAGGGGGTATGCCTGCAGAACACAGGCTACACGTGCGGGCCGGCTGCGGCCGTGACGGCGCTCCGGGCGCTTGGCGTCGCGGCAGGCGAGGGGCAGGTGGCGGTGGCGGCGCAGACGACGCCGATATGGGGGACGGAGCTTGATATTCTCGGCGCGGCATGCGAGGAACTCTACGGCGGCGACGGGGTAACATGCGAACTCACGGCGTACCGGGACGCGGGCGAACTCGCCGGGCGGGCGGCGGTCGTGCCGATTAAACACGCGTTTCTCGTGGACCACTACGTGTGCGTTCTCGATGTCGGCGAAGACGGCGTGACGGTGGGCGACCCATTGCAGGGCAAGAGGATGTATTCGCGCGGGGAGTTTGAGGAATTGTGGCGGCATGCGGCGCTCGTATTCAAACGATCCGGAGAAGGGGATACTCGCTGATGAAAGCAAGGGACGTATTCATATCGGCGCTCAGGCGGGGAGAGACTCCGCGGCGCGCTACGGGAAGCGCGACGTCGGTCGCCACGGTGGACCTCATGGAAAAGACAGGCGCGTATTTTCCGGAGGCGCATCTTGACGCGGATGTGATGGCGAGGCTGGCGGAGGCGGGGCTCACGGTGTTGGGGTTTGACAACATCATGCCGCTTTGTTCGGTATGTCACGAGTCGGCGGCGATGGGGTGCGACGTCGACTGGGGCAAAAGGGACCTCATGCCGACCATCCGGAAGCCGCTCTACAGGATGGGCGAAGAGATTCGCATACCGGCGGACCTCGTCAAGAGGAAAGAGGCGCGAGTGCCGCTCGCGGCCATTGGCATACTTAAGAAGCGGCACGGCGGCGAGGCGGCAATCGTGGGGAAGGTATTCGGCCCATGGACGCTGGGGTATCATGTGTTCGGAGTGCAGGAATTTCTCATAAGTACGATTTTAGCGCCGGACGACGTGAAGCGCGCGATGGACACACTCAAGGAGGCAACCGTCGCATACGCGCGGGCGCAGATAGAGGCGGGAGCGGATGCGCTGTGCCTGGCGGACCACGCGACGAGGGACTTGTGCTCGCCTGACATGTACCGGGACTTTCTCAAGGACATCCATGCGGAACTGACGGAGAGGATAGCCTGCCCGCTGATACTGCACATATGCGGCGACACGGCGGACAGGATAGGTTACATAAGGGACACGGGGGTGGCGTGTTTTCATTTTGATTCGAAGGTGAACGCGGCAGAGGCGCGCGCGCTTGCGGGCGGGAAACTGAGCCTCATGGGAGGCACGAGCAATTTCCGTATAATACGCGAGGGCGGTGAGGAGGAGATTGCGGCTGAGGCGGCGGAGAAGCTGGCGGCGGGGATTGATATCATAGGGCCGGAGTGCGCGGTGCCGCTCGACGCGCCGTATGCGAACATGCAGGCGCTCGTGGCACAGGTGAAGCGGCAGGAGCGCAGTGGCGCATAGCGCGGCGGGACGCCGACAGTAGAATAGTGTGCAGCGACAGCCGCAGTCAAGGACAAGGAGAAAGCGATGCATATTCAGATAGTTTTGACATCGAGCCAGTCAAAAAGGCTGATTGCCAAAGGAATAGCGTCCTGGGAGCCGATAAAACAGGCTATGCGCAGCGGCACGGTTGCTGTCGCGAAAGGGACGACAAACGCCTACATCGCCGAAGAACTTCTCGGCGAGAAACTCGACAAGACACATTACGTGACCGGCCGCACCGCGCCTGCGGGAGTTGACACGTCGTGGGCCAAGGCTGACGCAGAGGAAGTGATTTTCAAAAACGGCGAGCGCGTGACCGGAAAGACCGCGGTCGAAACGGCCGGCGAGATGAAGGCCGGCGACGTATTCTTGAAAGGGGCCAACGCGGTCAACTACGACGCGGGTCACGTCGGGATACTGATTGCGCACCCGACAGGGGGGACGATGGGCGCGGCGCTCGGGGGGCTCGTGACGAGGCGGGTGAGGCTTGTGCATCCGGTGGGACTCGAGAAGAGCGTGCCGGGGGACCTGCTGTATGCGGCCAGGCGCATGGGCGAGGAAGGCGACGCGCTGGGAGCGGCTTACGGGCTGTGGATAAGCCAGGGGGAGATATTCACCGAGATAGAAGCGCTCGAAACGCTCTACGACGTCGAGGCCTTGCCGATAGCGGCGGGGGGGATAGGCGGCGCGGAAGGCTCAGTGACGCTTGCGGTATTCGGAGAGAAGACGGAGCTTGAGAAGGTTCATGCGCTCGTAACGGGAATTCAGAAGGAGCCGCCGTTCGGGGCGAAGTGAGGCGGCCGGCGGGCCGCCGGAAGGGAAATCATGATGCGAGGGCCGTTTGATTACATCATCGAGGGAGGCATCGTCTATGACGGCACAGGCACACCGGGGCAGCGCGCGGACGTTGCCATAAGCGGCGACAGGATAAGCGCGGTGGGAGACCTGGCGGGCGCGGCGGCGTCCGCGCGGGTGGACGCGACGGGCATGGCGGTCGCGCCGGGGTTTATCGACGCGCACACACACAGCGACATACCTGCTCTCCTGGCGCCCCTGGCGGAAAATCGTCTGTATGCCGGAGTGACGACCGAGATATGCGGAAACTGCGGTTTTTCGGCGGCGCCGGTCGGTAAGGGGCAGGAGAGGCAGTTTTTCGAGAACTACGAAGGGCTCAAGGCGGCGTGGAACACTCTTGAGGAGTATTTCAAGGGTCTCGAGAAGGCGGGCTCGTCGGTGAACCGGGCGTTTCTGGCGGGATTCGGCAATATACGGCGCACGGCGATGGGCGGGGATTTTGACCGGGCGGCAAACGCGTCCGAAATCGACTGCATGCGGGGACTCCTCGTGGAAGCGGTGGAGAGCGGCGCGATAGGGATGTCGACGGGGCTTATCTATCCTCCGGGCTGCTATGCGGCAAAGGAGGAGATAGCGGCGGTAGGGTCGGCCATCGGCGGGCGCGGTCTCATGTACGCGAGCCATATCAGAAGCGAAGGTGAAACGCTCATGGAGGCGCTCGATGAGGCGCTTTTTATCGCGCACGAGTCGGGGATGTCTCTGCACGTGTCGCATCTCAAGGTCAACGGTGCGGCTAACTGGCACAAAATAGACCAACTGCGCGAGTGGTGGGCCAAACGACAGAATTACGGCATCCGGGTGACCGCCGACAGGTATCCCTACTGCGCGGGGCACACGGGCCTTGACAGTCTGCTTGAGGCGTGGACCTTCGTGGGAGGGGCAAAGGAGGAACTGGCCAGACTTCGCGACGACAGGACATGGGAGAAGATACGCGGGGAACTCATCGCGGCGCATCCGGACGATGCGTACTGGTCAAGCGTCGGGATAGGCAGCGTGTACGCGCCGGAACACAAGAGGTTTGAAGGGATGCGCGTAAGCGAGATAGCGCGCGCGATGGGGCTCGACCCGGTCGATGCGGTGAGGGCGCTTCTGGTTGCTGATGAAACGCGGACGATGGCGATGTTTTTCTCGATGGACGAGAGTCACATGCGGGAGATATTTTCCTGGGAGGATGTGGTCGTCGGGAGCGACTCATCGGCCAGAAGCAGCGAGGGACCGACGGCGGTGGGCTTTCCGCATCCGCGGGCATACGGGACGACGGCAAAGGTGCTGCGGCAACTCGTGCGGGCGGAAAGAGTACTCACGCTTGAAGAGGCGATACGCAGGATGACGCTGAGGACGGCGGAGATTTTCGGCCTTAAGGAGAGGGGGAGGCTTAGTAAGGGCGAGTATGCCGACGTGGTGGTCTTTGACGCGGCGGCGGTGTCCGACCAGGCCACCTACGAGGAACCGGCGCGATACAGCACAGGCGTAAGAGAGGTATTTGTAAACGGCAAGAGGGTATTCTCCGGCGGCAAAGTCACCGGGGAAAAACCGGGGCGCGTCCTCAGGCACGGGAAATAGTATGAAACCACACATAGCGCTGGCGGCCGACTACGTGACCGCTGAGAGAGGCTATCACAAACTCTACGTCGATTACACGCGCAGCGTGCAGAAGGCGGGCGGCGTGCCGGTGGTGATACCGTCTCTTGAAGAGGACGAGGACGTGCTGTCGATACTGGCGACGGTGGACGGCGTGATAATGACCGGCGGAGACGACCTCGACCCGCAGGCGTACGGGAAGGACCCGCATGAAAGAGTCAGGCCGATGGCGCAGGAGAGGCTGAGGGCGGACCTGAGGCTGTTGGAACTGGCGATGGTGATGGAAGTGCCTGTGCTGGGGATCTGCGCGGGGTGTCAGTTGATAAACGTGGCGCTGGGTGGGACGCTTGTACAGGACATCCCTTCCGAGAGGCCTTCGGAAATCCTGCACGCAGCGGTCGACGCGCATCTGCAGGCGA
>CALMGO010000393.1 GCA_937863625.1 uncultured bacterium | reverse complement strand
GGCGCAGCTGCTCATGGCGGGGACGGCGGGCGGGTCGGCGATGGCTTGGCAGGATTTCATCGGGAGGACGCTGCCGCCGGCGAGGAGGGGATTTTTCTTCGGGCTTCGCGAGTCGATGGCGGGGCTGGCGGGGCTCGCGGCTTCACTGCTTTTGATCTGGTATCTTACGGGCAGGGGCGACTCGCCGGGGGACTATCTGCTGCCGCTCACGACGGGAGCGCTGCTTTATTTTGCGTCGTGGTACGTGCTGACGCTGGTGCGCGAGCCGGAGTGGCCGGGCGAGCCGGTGCCCAAGGGGTCGTGGCGGACGTACTACCGGGAGACATTTCGGATACTTGTGGACGATAAGAATTTCCGCGCGTACATTTTGGCGAGGTGTTTGCTGGCGGTAACCATGATATTCAACGTGGCGCTTTTTGCGTCGTACGCAAAGACGGATTTCGGCATATCGCCGGCGCTGGTGGCTGGGGTATTCAGCGCGGTAAACCTCTTCGGGCGGACGATATCCGGGCCGGTGGCGGGGCGGATAGCCGACAGGGTGGGGTTCAAGGCGCCGCTGTTGGCGGGCGTGACGATGATGGCCGTGGCTCTTGTGATAGGCTTAAGCCTCAAGTTCATGGGCGCGTTCGCGCTGGCGGGTTTTATCGCGATATATTTCCTTTACGGCGCGCAGGGGTCGGTGATATGGGTGGCGACGTTCAACCTGCAGCTGGAGTTCAGCCGGGTGGAGGACCGGCCGCGGTACATCGCGCTTTCGTCGACGCTGTCGGCGCCTGTATTTCTCGTGGCGGCGGCGTCAAGCGGATGGCTGGTGGACAGATTTCACTACCGGCCGGTGATGGCCGCGGCGCTGGTGGTGGCGGTAGCCGTGTGGCTTACGGTGTTTTTCACATTCCGCGACCCTCGCAAAGCGCGGTTACAAAGAGTTTGACCCTCCCCGGTCGCCGGGGTAGAATGGCGGCGCAAGCAGAGGTTTTTCCCTTTTCGTGATGGAGTTTTCCGGTGAGCGTCGAAATCGACCACAGAGGCTACGAGGCAGCCCGCGAGCGCTACGAGGCGCTAAGGGGGTCGCTTTGACGTCGATGCGAAGGTACGCCGCCGCCGGGAGATAGAAGAGAAGATGTCGGCTGGCGATTTCTGGGACAACCGCGAAGCAGCCACCGGCGTCATGACGGAGCTGAAGGCCGTCAACCACATCCTCAAGCCCATCGAGAAACTCGATTCGGAGTTAAAAGACCTCGAAGTGCTTTTTGAGATGGCCGCGGAGGACCAGGAGATGGCCGCGGAACTCAAAGGCACTCTCAGTAAATTTGCCGAGGACGTGGACGACTTGGAGCTCCGGCTCACCCTCTCAGGGGCGCACGACCACGCCAACGCGTATCTCTCGATACATGCGGGCGCGGGCGGCACCGAGAGCTGCGACTGGGTCGAGATGCTCATGCGGATGTACAGCATGTACCTGGCCAATCACGATTATGACGTGAAGATACTCGACACGCTCGAAGGCGAAGGCGCGGGCTATCGCAGGGTCACGATGCATGTAATCGGCGAGGACGCATTCGGGTATTTGAAAAGCGAGGTCGGGGTTCACCGCCTGGTGAGGCTCTCGCCGTACGATTCGGCGCACAGGAGGCACACGACATTTGCGTCGGTGGACGCGATCCCCGAGATAGAGGACGACGCGGAGATAGAGATATCGCCGGACGACATACGCATTGACACGTATCGCGCAGGCGGCGCAGGCGGACAGCATGTAAATAAGACCTCGAGCGCAGTGCGGATAACGCACATGCCCACCGGCATAGTGGTGCAGTGCCAGAACGAGCGTTCGCAGCACTCCAACAAGCGAAGCGCGATGGCGATGCTGCGGGCCAAGCTTTACCTTTTGCGCGAGCGGGAGCGCGAGGCGGAACTGGCCAAGATATACAGCGAGAAGGGCGAGATCGCTTTCGGCAGCCAGATACGAAGCTATGTTCTGCACCCCTACCAGATGGTCAAGGACCACAGGACGAACGTCGAAACGGGCAACACGCAGGCGGTGCTGGACGGGAAACTCGAAGATTTTATCGCAGCGTATTTGAGGGGAACTCTCAAGGGAGGAGGCCGCTCCGGCGGCCATTGAGAAAGATTCCCATTTACCGTTTTTGTCCAGGAGAAACCAAAGAGTCCGACGGACTTTTGTGATCGGGAGGAGGTGCGCCATTAATTTTTCAAATCTCAAGAAGAGCGACCCCGTTATGTTTAAGGTCATCATGCGGGAGATACGCAGGCAGGAGGACGAGATAGTCCTCATCGCCAGCGAGAACTACGTGTCAGTCTCGGTGCTGGAGGCGACGGGTTCGGTGCTGACGAATAAATACGCCGAGGGGTATCCGGGCAAGAGGTATTACCGCGGGTGCCAGGAGATAGACACGGCGGAGTCGATAGCGGTGGAGCGCGCGAAGAAGCTTTTCGGGGCGGAGTATGCCAACGTGCAGCCGCACGCTGGTTCGCAGGCCAATCTCGAAGTGTACCTGGGCATGCTCGAGCCGGGCGATACGATACTGGCGATGAACCTCGACCACGGCGGGCATTTGACGCACGGTTCGAAGGCGAACCTGTCCGGCAAGATTTACAAGATCGTGCCTTACGGCGTGGACCCCAAGACCGAGCAGATAGACTACGACAACATCGCGAAACTCGCGCGCGAACACAAGCCGAAACTCGTGCTGGCGGGCGCGTCGTCGTATTCGCGGACGATAGACTTTGCAAGGATAGCCGAGATCGCGAAGTCGGCGGGCGCGTATTTCATGGCGGACATCGCGCACATAGCGGGCCTGGTGGTGGCGGGCGAGCATCCGGACCCGGTGCCGGTGGCGGATTTTGTGACGGGAACGACGCACAAGACGCTACGCGGCCCGAGGGGCGGTTTTATACTGGCCAAGGAGAAGTACGGGACCGCGCTCGACCGGGCGGTATTTCCCGGGATGCAGGGCGGGCCGCTCGAACACGTGATAGCGGGGAAGGCGGTGAGTTTCGCGGAGGCGATGGCGCCGGGCTTTAAGGACTACGCGAAGCAGATAGTGACCAACTCCAAGGTGCTCTGCGAAGAGATGGCCAGGCGCGGGCACAGGATAGTTTCGGGCGGGACGGATAACCACCTTTTCCTCGTGGATTTGACGCCGCTCGGGATGACCGGCGCGACGGCGTCGGGACTGCTTCACGACATAAATATCACGGTGAACATGAACCTCATCCCGTTTGACAAGAAGAAGGTCAGCCAGACGTCGGGGATTCGCGTGGGGACACCGTGCGTGACAACGCGCGGCATGCGTGAGGAGCACATGAAGGAACTCGCCGACATCATGGACCAGTGCCTCCGCAAAGGCGACGACCGCGCCGTGCAGGCGAAACTGCGCGGGCGGGTGGCGGAGCTGTCGGCATTCTTCCCGGTATACCCGGGGCTCTACGAGGAGATGCCGGCGTAGACTTGCTGCGGACAATGAGGCGGAAGGCATAAAAAGACAAGGGGCGC
Source organism: uncultured bacterium (assembly GCA_937863625.1). Lineage (GTDB taxonomy): Bacteria > Planctomycetota > DG-23 > SLPQ01 > SLPQ01 > CALMGO01. Next base: position 492 of record CALMGO010000393.1, on the reverse strand, counting down.
GCCGAAGCGCCCCTTTTTCTATTGCCACCCATAATTAAAGGGACAGTCACCTTAATTATAATTTCTTAAGCTCTTGCCCAGACACAAGATAAGATTTGGCGGTGGCCTAATTAAGGTGACTGTCCCTTTAATTATGTTGACACGAGGTGCGATTGGGTGGAGGATATCGGCATGACAAGAACGGCACGGATTGTGGTGCCCGGGCTGCCACATCATCTAACGCAGCGCGGCAACCGCAGCATGGACGTCTTCGACGAGGACGGCGACCGCTTGGCGTATCTCTCCATCCTGGATAAGTACGCGCGAAGGTATGGCCTGGAGATATGGGCTTATTGCCTGATGACCAATCACATTCACATGGTGGCAGTACCACAGACAGAATTCTCCATGGCGCACACGCTGCGCGAAACGAACACCCGCTACGCATCTTGGTTTAACCATCGCTACGACACTAGCGGACACCTCTGGCATGGACGTTACTATTCATGCGTC
>CALMGO010000392.1 GCA_937863625.1 uncultured bacterium | reverse complement strand
CGTTCTTCATCGTCGTCATGGGCATCATCGGCGGCTTCCAGGGCGGGTTCATGCAGGCCTATGTCATGACCCAGCGCGGCCCCGAAGGCTCCACCACGACGCTCAGTTACTACATCTTCAACAACGCATACACATGGTTTAACATGGGCAAGGCCGCCGCGATCTCCTGGGTTCTCTTTATGGTCGTGCTCATCCTGACTCTCCTCAACTGGCGCTTCGGCGGCAAAAAGGTTAACTACTAAAGCTTTAAGGGAGGTAACGCCTTGAAGTATGAAGGACCCAGAGTTACTGTCGAACCTATCCGCCGAATGGCGATGTGGAAAAAGGTCTTCGCCCTTGTCTACGGCCTCTGCCTGACTTTGGGTGTCGTACTCCTCGTCCGCGGCGAACTCATCGACAAGTTCGACCTCCCCCTGCGCCTCTCCTACACCCCCCTCGTAAAACCGGTTTCAATCGAAATATCGGCCGATGGCGGCGCCACTTGGGGCATCCTTGAGCCGGCCACCGACTCCTCCGGCGCTCTCATCTACGACCCGGGCTCTTCACAGGGGCAGACTGTTATTGCCCGCATCGTCGCCGCCGACACCGGCAAAGATTCCTACGCCGACGGCGCCTCCGTATATGAACGGCCGCTCCTGGTAGAGTTCAGCGTCGAAGGCGGCCGCCTCTGGCAGCTGGCGGAGGATACCTCCGACGAATCAGGCGCATCTTTCTCCGCGCGGCTTCGTGACGGCTTCGAACTCCCGGCGCTGTTCCGCGTCTCCATTAACAACGGCGAAGGCGCCATCGAAGGCGTCACCCATCTGCCCACTCTTGGACGGATACTCTCCGCCTGGGCCGTCACCCTCGCCATAGTGCTGCCGTTGGCCCTCTTTCTCGCCTGGACGGTACTCGTCCTCGGGTATTTCAAAACGCCCGCATCCATCGCCACGCTTCTTTTCTTCACCCTGTTCGGCCTCACCATGATCGTCCCGTTCCTCTGGATGATCTCCACCGCCTTCAAGAGCCTCCAGGACGCCACGCTCTACAAGATTCAGTGGATTCCCTATCCTGTCCGCTGGGCCAATTTCATCGATGTCTTCCGCGTCGTACCCTACGGCCGATTCTACCTCAACTCCGTCTTCATGGCTTCCTACGTGACGCTCTGCATGATGTTGACGAGCGCTCTTGCCGCGTACAGTTTCGCGCGCCTTGACTTCCCGTTCCGTGACAAGCTTTTCCTCGCATACCTCGCCACGATGATGATACCCGCCGCCGTCACGAGCATCCCGGTCTTCGTCCTCATGTGCAAAATCGGCTGGGTCGATTCCTACAAGGCCATCATCATCCCCGGCGCGTTCTCCGCGTACGGCACTTTCATGCTGCGACAGTTCTTCATGACTCTTCCGCGCGACCTCGAGGACGCCGCCAAAATCGACGGCTGCAGCCTCTTCGGCATCTTTACAAGGATCACCCTGCCGCTCTCCAAGCCCGCCCTCGCGACGCTCACCATCTTTACCTTCATGGGCTCCTGGGGCAACTTCATGTGGCCGCTTATCATCCTCAACGATGTCAAAAAGATGCCGCTCCCGGTCGGCCTGCAGTTCTTTAACGCCTCCGAGTACCCCGACCCCAACGTCCTCATGGCCGCCACCATGATGATGATCCTGCCGGTCATCATCGTATTCCTCATGGGTCAGCGTTACTTCGTGGAAGGCATCCAGCTGGGTGCTGTAAAGGGCTGATCGCCCCGAAGTGTTGATATCACGCGCCTCGCCTCCTACCGGGCGGGGCGCTTCTCTTTTGCCGCGAGTTCCCTGCGCATCTCATCCATTATTCTCTGAAGCCTCGCGCCCGGGCACGTAGTCTCCTCCAGGGAGTACATCGCCTTCATCTCCCTGTGCGTGTATATCTCCGCGGCCCCTATCCCGTAGGCCGCCGACGCGCGCTCCACCAGCTCTCTCAGCGCCGCCGCCTGCGCCGGCGGCACGTCTTCTATGTCAAAGTCCCCCATCACCGCAATCCCGATATTCCCCGCGTTGGCCGCGCCGTTGCCCGCGTGCGCCCCCTGCCACGACAGCGACCTCCCCTCCCATACTCTCCCCGCGCCGTCGATTATAAAATGATACCCGATGTCCCCCGCGTTCATCCGCTCCTCATGCTCGCTCTGGATGCGCCGGAGCCTGTCCTTCACCTCGCCGACCCCTTCTCCCGGCGTCATCTCGCCGGCGGTGTGGTGGATTGTCATGCGGCATATCGTGCCCATCGGAGTTAGGCGCTCCACGATGGGCGCCTGCCACGACCAGCTCTCGCGGCTGATGATGCCGGCGCCCAGGACAAACGCTTCCTCCGCCGGCCCCACCGTACGCACGAGACTTTCCATCCGGGAGATGTGCCCGCTTTCCGCTGTTCTGCAGCCTCCCGCAAGTATCGCCGCCAGGCAGAGCGCCGCCGCGGTTATCCATCGAAAAGTGGGTGTGGGAATCGTGTGCCTGTCTCTGGACATGCCTGCCGCCCCTGGAGGATTCCTTTTCCCGGCGGTTGTCACAGGTCTGTTACTTCTTGGCAACCGCTCTCAGTTCGCCCCGAAACCTGTCGACCTCAGTCTGAAGATAGCGCCCCGGGCAATCGGTGGGTTTGAGTTCGCCGTGCGTGTAAAGATGCGATACGCCTACGTCGTATGTCGCCATAAGGTAGTTCAAAAGCACCCTGAGGCTCGCAACCTGCGCAGGTTTGGGCTTCTGAATGTTGAAGTTGCCCATCAGTACCACGCCGATATTGCCGCGGTTGAGACCGCTGTCGCCGGCATGCGCCCCCTGATACTCTATCGGCCGCCCCTCCCATATCCTCCCGCTGCAGTCGATTATGTAGTGGTACCCGATATCCCCGGCGTGCAAGCGGTTCAGGTGGCTTTTCTGGATGGTGCACAGACTCTCCTTGACCGCGTCAAGTGAGGCCTCTTCCTCGACGCCCATCCCCTCGTGATGGACGGTAACCCGCGTAATCTTGCCCATCGGGCTGAGCCTCGACTTGATCGGCGCCGTCTCGGCCCATTTGCTCCGAGCCAGTATCACGGGCATGCCCTCCGGCCTTGCCGGCTCCACGGTCACGGCCAGAGGCGTTTCCGGCTGTCTCACAACGGGCACTACGAGACTGGAAAGCCGCGGTTGCGGGGATCTGCCTCTCGTATTGGTGCAGCCCACCGCCAGCGCCGCCGCGCAAAGCGCAATTACAGCCGCCCGGACGGCGTATGGATTATGGAACGGTCTCGTAGGCATAATTTGCGTGCACCTGCTCAAGAGGATTCGGACCTTGCCCGCCTCTCATATCGAAACAAAGCGGCCCAGTCCTTTAGGTCTTTCCGGCCCGGCCCGTATGCCTTCGCGAATAACTCGCTTCGACGCCTTGCCTGACGCCGTTTTTGCCCTTCGGCGCCTCGCTCGACAGGCCGACAATCGTCACACGGTCCCTGTATCCCCTTCCCTCCACTTCTAAAATAATACCGTCCCCGTCAAACTCGGCGAACCCCGCCGCACGCACATCGCGCCCGGACGGGTCGTGTACGGCCGCAAAAAACACTCTTTCCCCGCGTTTTCGCACGATAAGCGCCGGACGCGTGGCTTCTTTCTGCCACGGCCCCCTGGCGGTAAATACCTCCATGTCCCCCTGCCTGGCAAAGCAGACGCAGTGCCCCTTGCCAAATTTCACCAAGAAAGCATCCCTCGTCATGGCTCCCTTGACGTCACAGAGGCACTGGTAACCGTGGGAGCGCGGCCCGAGCCGTTTCTCCGCAAGATTCACCCCTTCGACACTCGCTTCACCCATGCCGTGGAGAAACCAGTCAAAAAACGTCTTCTCCGCCGTCGCGGCATAGAAAATATCAGCCACATATTCCCCGGTCACGCCGACAAACCTGCGATACGCCTTCGTCACGTCGTACACGTCATCGGCCGCAGAGGCCGCCCATTTCATCCCCCCGGAAAAATCCCTACCGAGAAGCCTGCCGCACGAGTTGTTAAGCGCAAAC
>CALMGO010000391.1 GCA_937863625.1 uncultured bacterium | reverse complement strand
TCATCTCCTCCCAGCCGCCAGAGCTCTGGACTGAAACGAAACCCGGGTTCTTCCGTGATGAGTTCGGCGTCATCTGGGACCGCACGGTCGACACCGATATTGGAACGACTTTCAAATACCAGCTGACAGAACCCTCTCTCGCCAACTACTTCTGGCCCGACCCCGGCAACTCGCGCCGTTTTCGCCACTTTAACGAGGAGATATCCGCCGGTGGCGACCGCTTCATCGTCGGCGACGTGGGTTTTTCCCTGTTTGAGCGCGCATGGACGCTGCGCGGCATGGAAAACGTCCTCATGGACATGGTAATAAACGAAGCTTTCGCCGACAAACTCTTTGACACGATCTGCGAATGGTACTTGAAGATGGTCCGCCGAATGCTCGAATTCCCCTTCGACGCGCTGTTTTTCGGCGATGACTGGGGATCTCAGCGCGGACTCATTATGGGTCCTGCGCTGTGGCGCCGATTCATAAAACCCCGCATCGCGCGCCTCTACGCAGCCGTCCGAGACGCCGGCCGCATCGTCATGATTCACTCCTGCGGCGACGTCGACGAGATATTCCCCGACCTTATTGAACTCGGCGTCAACGTGTTTAACCCCTTTCAACCGGAGGTCATGGATACCTTCGCCCTGGCGAAGAAATACAAGGGCAGCCTCGCCTTCTTCGGCGGCATCTCAACGCAGAAACTCCTGCCATACGGCACCCCCGACGAAGTGAGAACCTCTGTCCGTGACATTGTTGCCAGGATCGGAGCAGGCGGCGGTTACATCGCCGCCCCCGCCCACGATACCCCCAAAGATGTCCCGCTCGAAAACATCCTCGCCATGCACGAGGTCCTCGCCGGGCAGTGACAAGTCGCGTCTACGGTCCCTCTTATGAGCTTGTCGCCCGTGCCGTTGTTTTCACTTCTCTTTTCCGTTGAAATAACCTCCAGTCTGTCCGATAATGGGTTCCATTACCGTCACCAACCTGTTTGCGAAGGAGATTGCGATGAAATTGTGCACCCTGGCAATCACCCTGCTGCTTATCTGCCTGGCCGTCGTTCCTGCTTCTGCGCAGCAATGGCGCAGCGACCTTGACGCAGGCCTGCAAAAACAGGACTCTTTCGAGTTTAAGAATATCGCCGTCGCCGATGCCTTCCGCATCGTTTCCCAGAACGCCGACATCAATATCATACTCGACGCTCCGCCTACGGTCGATCCGACAGCCAAGATCACGTTCTCCGCCAAGGATATCTCCATCACGAACGCCCTCACCTGGATTACGCGTCTTGCCTCGCTTGAATGGTGCATACAAGACGAAGCCGTCTTCGTCACAAGCTACCAGCGCCTCAGCGACGTGGCACGCAGGCAGATTGAAACCCGCAATGCCAACACACGCGTTCTCGCCGCCAAGACCTGGCTCCCCGCCATGCAGGAGGCCCTCGCTCAAAAAATCAGCATCTCCTTCGCCCAGAAATCCCTTGCGGAATGCCGCGACTCTCTCGCCATACTCCTCAAGGTCAACATTATCGTCTCCCCGGCCGTCGATGCCAAGGCGCCCGTCACGCTATTGGTCTCCAAGATGACCGCCGAAAATGTCCTCAGTTGGATCACCCGTAAGGCAGGCGTCGATTTCATCGTCCTCGACCAGGCCGTCTACATCTCCACCGCGGAAGACGTCCGCATCCGCCGCGCCGCCGGCTTTGACCTCTCCAGTTACGGCCGCGCCCACGACCTGATTACCTTCGCATTCGTCGATACGCCTCTTGATGAAGCCCTCTCGTCACTGGCAATCAAGGCGAACGTGAAGATCATCTTGAGAGGTGCCTCCACACCCCTGCCCAAAGTCACCCTGTCCGGCTCTGACATGGCCCTCTCTGCCGCGCTTCAGGCTATCCTCTCCAAGACCGGCCTGAATAGCGTCATAATCCCCGAGGGCGACACCATAGTCGTCTCTATGATAAAGCCCTCCCCGGCGCCCCCGGCTACTTTGCCGGCCGCTCCCAAGGTCATTGATATGACGCCAGCGGAGCCGTCCAAAGTCAAAACGCCGGCTGACGAGGCGACAACTCAGCTGCCAGACGTCGCCGTCACTGACTCGCAAATGTCAAAATGACGGCAAGCCCGCCAAAGGACCGCCTGCGAATCGCGGCGCTTTTTGTCGCCGCTGCGGTTATCGCCGCGTTTCTCTACTGGAACGCCACGCGCTACAAACGCGCCGTCCGTTATGAGAAAACCGTCTCCGCCATGGGCACCTTCGTCACCGCCACGGCGTGGTCAGATGATGAAGCGCTCGCAACCGCTGCTATTGACGACGCATTGGAAACTACCAGCCGCCTCGAAAGACTTCTCAGCGCATTCGACCCCAATAGCGATATCTCCCGCCTTAACGGCAAATCCACGGGCCTCAATTTCTCCGTCGCCCGCGAAACGCACGAGTGCCTGCTTCTCGCCACCAGGGTCTCCCGCGAGACCTCCGGCGCATTTGATATCACCGTCGGCCCTCTTGTCGCCCTTTGGAAGAAGGCCGGACAATCCGGCGCTCTCCCTTCGGCACGCGATATCGAAGCGGCCCGCGAGCGCGTTTCATACAAATTCATAAGTCCTCTTCCCGGTTTCAGTTCGGTAATGATCTCTCCGGGCAGCCGAGTGCAGATCGACCTCGCCGCAGTAGCCAAGGGATTCATCATGGAGAAGGCAGCCAAGGCGATGAAGGATCGCGGCGTCACCTCCGGCTTTGTTAACGGCGGCGGGGACATACGCTTCATAGGCTCCAACCCCGACGGCTCGCCCTTCCGCGTCGGCGTCGCCGACCCGCGCGACGAAACCGCAGTAGCAGTCACTCTCAACGTCTCCTCGTGCGCCGTCGTCACCAGCGGAAACTACGAACAGTTCTACGAAATCGCAGGCAAACACTACAGCCATATCATCGACCCCCGTACGGGCTGGGCCCTCGAAGGCGCCAAGACCCCTGCTTCGGTCACCGTTGTCGCGTCAGACGCAGGCGACGCCGATGCATGGGCCACCGCCTTGAGCGTGCTCGGCCGCGATGGTGCGGACGCGGCGGCAAAGGCCGGTATTGAGTTTCTCATGTTCTTCGTCGAGGGAGATGACCTCGTCCCCTTCCAGTCAGCGGGCATGGCCCCATATATCAAGGAACCTTCAAAGTGACCGCCGAAGTCCCAGTCGATTTCACCATCCGGCAGATGCGCCCGGGGGAAGAAGCCCTTATCGTAGACATCACGTTGTCGGTCTGGCAGGACGTCTCCGTCGCGAAAAGAATGTGCGATATCATCGGTGACATCAACGGCCATCCCTGGACCGACCACAAAGCCGACCAGGTCCTCGCCGAGATGAACCGAAGCTCTGTTATCCTCGTCGGCGAGGTATCCGGCGCGATCGCCGCCTTCGCGACACTCATATACGACGCCAAGTACGCCACCGGCACCCTCGGCCACCTCGGCGTCGCCGCGCCTTTTCAAAACAGGGGCCTCGGACGGCTCATGATACGCGCCTCGCTTGACCGCATGCGCGCCGACGGGATGAAAATCGCACGTATCGACACCCTCGCCCATAACGAGCGCGGCTGCCACCTCTACCCCTCTGAAGGATTTCGCGAGGTCGCCCGCACGGTCCATTTCTTCCAGACTCTCTGACCCGCATGGCAAGTCCGGCGCTCGCACGCAGTCGGCTCCTCCCGCCCGCCTAAAGCGCTTGTATTGTTCTAATCGGCCTGCTATCCTTTAGTCGGCCCTGCTGCCCCTTGAGGAAGCGCCGTGAACGTTCTCGTGCTTAACGGCATCGCGAAAGAAAACTCCGGCCTCGACGCAGTCTCATGCGCCATCTGCTCCACGTTCCAATCCGCCGACTGCCCGACATCAGTCTTTCGCCTGCGCGACCACCATATTGCGCCATGTGTCGGCTGTTACAGCTGCTGGACAAAGACCCCCGGCATGTGCGTCATCGATGACGACGCCCGAGACATCGCCGGACGGTTTATTTCAAGCGACCTCGTTGTCTTCCTGTGCGAGATCACTTACGGTGGATATTCCTACGAACTTAAGAAGGCTCTCGACAGGATGATTCCGCTCATTTCGCCTTTGTTCCACAAGGTAAATCGCGAGGTCCACCACCAGCCCCGCTATGACAAATACCCTTCTATCCTTGCAGTCGGCATCCTCGTTGAGCCCGACCAACTCGATGTGGAGATCTTTCACCGTCTTGCCGGTCGAAACGCCGTCAATTTCGACTGTCCATCGTACGCCAGCGTGGTCCTCGACGCGCACTCCGCCGCCACCGCCGTCACGTCCGAGGTCCATTCCTTCCTTAAGAAGGCAGGGGGCATCTCATGACGGCGCATGCAAAGGCGGCTCTCCTTATCGGCTCACCCAAGGGCTCGCAAAGCAATTCTCTTTCCATCGGCGCCTATCTCGCCTCACGTCTCAAGACCTGTGGGATTGACACGACCGAATTCTTCGTCCATCAGAGCCTTCGTTCTCAGCCCGCCATCGATTCACTTCTGGTCGCCGCCTGCTCGGCCGACATACTCATAGTCTCGTTCCCGCTTTATGTCGATTGCCTGCCGGCCGGCCTCATCCAGGGGCTCGACATCATCGCCGCGCGCCGTTGCATGGAGCCTCCTCTCAAAAAGCCTCTCTTTCTCGCCGTGTGCAACTCGGGCTTTCCCGAGCCGCAGCATTCCCATGTCGCCATCGAGATCTGCCGCAGCTTCGCGCGCAAGGCCGCCTTCACGTGGGCGGGGGGCCTCCCCATCGGCGGGGGCGCTGCCATCCGCGGCAGACCTCTCGACCGCGCCGGAGGCATGTTCAGTAACATCCGGGCGGCACTCGACCTCACGGCCAAGTCTCTCGCCGACGGTGGCAACGTCCCGAGAAAGGCCCTCACACTTCTCTCCAAGCCGCCCGTGCCCGCATGGCTCTACACTTTCGTCGGCTCCCTCGGGTGGAGACTCCGCGCCCTCGCCAATAAGTCACACAAGTACCTTCGCGCCCGTCCCTACGACGAACAGCATCCCTGATTTCCAGTCCGCGCCGGCGGCCGCGTCCAAGCAGCGCCCGCTGCCATCGCTGCAAAGATATCATTGTGGGCGTCTTTCTCCACATCCTTGCATGTGCGGTTCGTTCTTGAATAATGCCTGTCTCTGGCCCGTACTTCTGCACAGAAAGGATTCGCAATGTCCGGGAAACTCCGAGCCCCATACGGAAGTTGGAAGTCCCCCATTACCTCCGACCTCATCGTCGCAGGCTCCGTGGGTCTCTCTGAGCCGGTCATTAGCGGCAATGACATCTACTGGCTCGAAATGCGCCCAAAGGAGGCCGGTCGGTACGTCGTAGTAAAGCGTTCTCCCGACGGGAAAACATGCGATGTCACCCCGGCGCCCTTGAATGCGCGTACCCGCGTCCATGAGTACGGAGGCGGCGCGGTCCTTATCGACGACGACACAGTCTACTTCACCAATTTCGCCGACCAGCGGCTCTACCGCGTGTGTGCCGGCAACGCTCCCGAACCACTCTCCCCCGCCGCAGACATCCGCTTTGCAGATTTTGTCGTCGACCGCGCCCATAGCCGCCTCATCACCGTGTGCGAAGACCATACCATCCCCGGCCCCTACCCCGAAAATACGATAAGCGCCCTTCCTCTGACAGGCGGTTCACCTGAGATCCTTGCAGAGGGGCATGACTTCTTTTCCACACCTCGCATCTCGCCTGACGGTTCTCGCCTCGCGTATCTCTCATGGGACCATCCCGACATGCCGTGGGACTCGTCGTCCCTTC
>CALMGO010000390.1 GCA_937863625.1 uncultured bacterium | reverse complement strand
CGCGCGGCGGTGTACTGTCTGAACATGTCCGCGGCGTAGTTCCAGCCCTGCTCGGTGTTAGTCTCTTCGGCCTTTGCCACGGCGGCGAGGTAATACGACCACGCCTCCTCGAGTTTCCGGGCTGCCCACGCTATGGCGACTCGCTCGGAGGCGAAATCCTTACGCACATTGACGAGCCAGGCCTCATCCATCATTTTAGCATTGACCGACATGCTTGTTCTGGCCAATTCATCGCCGCTGCCCGTCTCAAATACGGTAACCTGCAGTTGTTGCTGGCCATCCGCAGCAGGAAGGTATTCGTCGGTCACCACCGCCCTGCCGTTTCTGTCCGGCACGGCCGCGAAGTAATGCGTCAGGTGCGCGTACTCGACCTTGACGACGGCCAATCGACGAATGCCGGTCACTTCAGCCGACAGGACAAAGAACCCCTTGTACTCGCGGGAGGCCTCGGGGCTTGTTATCTTCACGCTCTCGGCGCCTGTCGCTACGCCCGCCGTCAGCGCGGCGAAGAGCGCCGCCACGCACGCAATGTATCCTGTTTTCATCTCGCCGGCATCTCCTGACCGTAGTAGAACTGGCTCGCGTTATACTGCAGCTCTTTTGCCCCGCCTCGCTGCCTCCATCCAAGGTACTCGTTCACAAGCGCCTCCACGGCCTGACCCTGTGCGCCCGCCGTTATCGCGTCGTGAATACGATAAGCGTATTCTTGCGCGACGTTCATGGCGAGTTTTTCCGGTGTCTGCGACGCGCCGTAGGTGACGTTCGCCTTTTGCCAGTGTGCCGCGTAGGCGGCCATGTAGGCCTGGGTCGCCTGCGCGCATGTCTGGCCGTCGCCGGTGAAAAGCGTCGTCTTGCACATCTGTTTGAGCGTGGACATGTACACTTCCTGCCACTTAGCCGCGGTGTTGCTGTTGCCGGTCATCTCCGCCTGCCGGGCGGCATCGAGCACCTGCCTGGCGCACTGCATGGCCTGCGCGTATTCACCGGCCTTATGATACTCCTGCGCCAGCCACCGCACACCGTCCGCGTGGACAGCCGCAATCATCGCGCGCGAGTCCGCGCTCTTGGCGTTGTTGTAGTTCTGTTGCGCGCGCGCTATCTGTCCGTTGGGACCCGAGTAATCGAACGCTTCGCCTTCCTTTTCCACGGTAAACGTGTACGGTGCGAGACTCCCGTAGCGCAATGTCACATCGTAGCGTCCCGGATGCGCCGGTATTGCGCCCCTGAATACCGCAGCCGACCCCACGCGGTCCACGCGGCTCCAGAGGTGGTACGTGTAGCCCTTACATTCGGCGGTCATGTGATGTGCGCCCGGCTCCACCGGTGTCACCGTCGCCTCGATAAGAATCGTTTCGATTCCCCTGCCGACCTTCGTGACCTGTCCCTGCTGATTGGACACGACCGTCATTAACTGTTTGAGCACGGGGGCGGCGCTTGTCGTGCGGTCCATCTCGGCGAGGCCGCCTGTAAGCGTCTGCTCGAGCACGACCAGGCCGGGGAATGTCGAGGTTTCAAGCGCATAACTCACCTTTCCCGTCTTTTCTCCGTTTGGCCCGGGCGCAAAGCGCACAATGAGTTGCTCTTTCTCAGCGGTCGCGGGCTCCGCCTGAGTGTAGACGACCTTGCCGTCCTGGGAGCGGGTCTTCGTGCATTTAACGAATCTCACGAGGTACGTTTTGTAAAGTCGACTAAACCAGCCGTATGGTATGCCTATCGCAGAGATAATCTGCTTGTCGACGGGGAGGTCCTGTCGGAAAAGCCCATAAGACATGTCGAGCGGCTTGCCCGGCGTCACTTCGCCCATTACCGTTTCCGGGCTGCCCTTGGCGCCGTCGGAGATCATGGCAGCGATTACTTCGCCTTTCTTGAGTCCTGAAGTCCACCGCTCGGTCGTCGCCTGTCCTGCAAAGAGCTTGAGAACCTGCGCCTTGGGCGAAAAGTCCGTCACGTAGAGTCGCGCGTCATTGGCCCGGTTTCCACCGACCAGAGGCCTCCAGAGAGCGCTGCTTACAGACTCGTCTCCCGCCAGGTAACGCGACAGATACTTCATCTCCTTGACGGGGTACTTACTCAGGTCGTAATCGGCGAGGCCCGACATCAACCGGGCGTCATACTGGTAATATCTCACATAGCGCCATGACCTGGGGTACTCGTCTACAGGTGTCTTTTCCAATCCTATGGCATCCGCCCTTATAAGCACCGGCGGAACATGCCCCCCGTCATAAGTCTTCGGGTTTCCCATCTGCCATGGAATCATCCCATCCTCGGGGTCTATCCCGTCAAACAGGTTTTCCATCTCATTCTTTTCGGTCCTCTCCAGCACCACCTGGAAGAAGTCTGTCCATCCCTTCGCGCTCTTTATCGCGCCTCCGAGGAGTTGCTTCGATACATGCGCCTCGTCGTGTAATTTGAAGTTCTTTGTATCCTCCGCAGTCCCGGTTGCCGCAAACATCGGCACGGCGCTGTAATCATCCGAGAGTGCGTCTCCTATGAGGTCCACCTGTATGTCCAACAGCAACGCAAAGGGCCCGCCCATCGCCAGTGTCACCGCCTTTGAGACCAAGTCCACGAGCGGCGCCACGCCTCCGGAGTTCGCCACGGGCGAGAAGAACCACACGGAATAAGTCGTCTTGGGCGCTGTCAGCCATTCAAGGCGCACCTCTTTGCCGAAATGAACAAACCGCCCGTCGGCGAACGCCTTCATGTCCGCCTCTATACTGGTCGGCACGCCGACTCTGAGAGGCGCTTCCGAAAGGTACTCCACCTCCCTTCCCCCGACAGGCACGAGTATCCTCCAGTCGAGCCCGTCGACGAGGCCTATGGCCCTCATCGCGAGAAAATTCTTAAGCCCCCAGGGGCAATGCCGGCTGAGCAGTTCGCGCGCCTTTACGCTTGTCTTCATCTGCACGAGCCGGGGATAAAGCCTCGAATCGTCGCAACCGTAAAGATCGCACCCGTCATAGGGGCGCGTGGCGGCGGGGAGCATCTCGTCATCGCCCCAGTCCTGGGAGGCCAGCCATTCGAGGACATCGAGTCCGCGGACATATGCGTCGAGTTGCCTGGCGCTATCGCCTTCGCGCATGTATGCGAAGGAGCCGGAGAGCATGCTTCGAGCTTCGAGCAGCAGAGCCCGCAAGATGTACTTTCTGTTTCCAATCGGTCCGGACATGGACATCCGGCTTATTTCCTGGAACTTTTTGGCGAGGCGCATCCACTCCATCGCCGACGCGGGGGGCGCGTTGCCTGCCGAGTCGAACTTCATGTCCGTGCGGTAGAAGCCTATCCACACCGTCACGAATTCGTTGAATTTCCTGACGTCAAGTGCGGCTGCGTTTGCCGTGGCGTCCGAGATCTCGGGAACGTCGTTTGCGTCAGCCGCCGGGCGCCCCTCAATATACGCCTGCCACCGGTTCTTTTTTTCGGTGAGCGACTTTATGACGGTAAGGAGAGCGCCGGCCTTACCAGCGAGAAACTCCGTCTCGGCCTTTGAGAGGTCCGCGGTGAGAAATTTGTCCTGCATGGCGCGGAGCTGCCTTTGCATCTCGGCAAGGTGCGCCTCCTCTTCAGGAGTGAACTTGTCCGGGGCAGGTTCGATGAATCTCACTGGCTCGAGTGCTTCGCCTTCGTGCGAACGCCCGGCCTCCGACATCTCCGGCACATCATCCTCGTGGGCGCGCCCCACTCCGGTCATCTGCGGCACGTCACCCGCGCCGCGCGCCTGTCCCGCAAAGAAGAGAAGCGCTGCGGCAAGATACGCTCCCGCCGCCAAGCCCCACAGTCTGCCCATTTTACCGCCCGCCTCCTCGCGCCCGTTACGGCACATCGATGTATACTTCCTGCTCAGCCCGGCTGCCTACTCCCTCGCACGCGGCCATGTATGTTATCATCACGCGGTGTTTCTTTCCCCCCGGCAGATCAAAGGCCGCGTACGGGATAAAGAGTTTGAACGGCGTCCAACTGGCCGTGTCATATTTCACCGTATCCTGGGAACCGGCGGATAGCGCGCCTTCGCCATTGGCGTAGTCTTTCTGCTTTGACTTCACAATGCCGGAAGACGTGCGCATCGCAGCCCAGCCGCGAAGCACTTTTCCGGTGCAGCCGTTAGCAGTGACGTCAGCGTAGAGCCAGATGCCGTCCGCACCGCCGGAACCGCCCGCCTCGCCGCGGACGTTGCTCACCGTCACCGTGCCTGCCGCGCCTTCGCCTGCCGCGTCAAGCGCCACCATGGTTTCGGAGCACGCCCCCATGTCCGGCAAAAGCGCCTCCCAGCGAAGCCTCGCCTGGTGTACGCCTCCGGTCGAGAGCCCTCTCAAATCCACCGTTCCTGTGGCCTTGGCCCACTTGGAGTTGTCGTATAGCACCGTGTCGGCGAACCCGCCTGAAAACGGCTTTCCCGCAGATGTCTTTATGATGGTCCCCGACGGGTCGATAAGGACATACCGCATCGTGAGGAGTTTGTCCTTGAGCCCCTCGGTCTCAACTGTCGCGTAGACATTGAGGCTTGCTATGCCGCCTTCGTCAGCGACGTACTCGCACCAGACGGCGCTTACCTGAAGTCTTCTGAGGACGCCGGTTTCCGGCACACCGGCGACGCTGCCTGCCGCCACCGGCGGCGCGCCTGCCGCGCGCGCTACTGCCGCCACATCGGCCCCCGGCCGCACAAGCCATATCTCGCGCACGACGTCGCCGCTGACGTAGAAGTGCACGCCCGCCTCGCGGTAGTGCTCAGTCCTGCCTTGCTCGGTGTCACCACCGAGGCCGTTGCCAGTCTCTATGGCGACCGCGCCGAGATTGTCGAAAAGGAGCACGGCGATGTCTGGTGAGAGTTGTTTTACGAGTGCGACCCTGGCCCATTCGAGAACGCCGGCTTTGTCATAACCCGCTACGACTTCGCTCAGGCCTGCTGCACTCGCGCTGTAGCGCGACAGGGCGCCTGCGCCGGACGGTGCGCCCAGAAGCGCCTCCATGTCCGCGCGCGTACTCTCGCCGGGCTTGATCTCGACGAGCGGGTTGGCATGTACAGAAGTGTTTGTCGCAAAAAGAAGTGCGGCAATAAGGATAGATGTGCGTGCCCGGCATCTAAAGTCCATCATCATCTCCAGGATTTCCCCGAGTCACCTCCGGACAGTCCCGGATTATAACTACACGCGCATTGCGAGAAACTCTTTTCCACATGCCTTGCTGAAAACTGGCCGGACAGGGGGCAAAATGAAACAGCAACGACGGGCGGGGAAGCCGAGCCAGACATGAACCTCCTGCAGGAGGGCTCCTATCTGAATGCAGAAGAAATGAAGGGGCAGGCGATAAGCCGGGTCCTGTCGAGCGCGTTTCGGCGCTCGCGGCGGCCATTTATCTCGGACGCATATTGCCATGCGTCTCAAACGGCCTACCCAACCCTCAAACGGCGCGGACCACGCCTCGGGTTCTATTTGGCCTTTCTCCCGGCGGGGTTTACCATGCGGCGACTGTCACCAGCCGTCCGGTGCGCTCTTACCGCACCATTTCACCCTTACCGGCCCGCCGAAGCGGGCTGAGGCGGTGTATTTTCTGTGGCACTTTCCCTGGGGTTACCCCCGGTGGGCGTTACCCACCGCCGTGTCCTGTGGAGCCCGGACTTTCCTCCATTCGCCGGAGGCGAACAGCGGCCGCCTGCCTGCCCCGGTGGTTATTATACGAAGAGCCGATGAATTTGCCGACTATTTGGGGCGGAGGATCGTCAAAAATAATAATTGAACAATTTCCAGAAAAATATTGTCTTGTAATTTGACACGTATAGAT
>CALMGO010000389.1 GCA_937863625.1 uncultured bacterium | reverse complement strand
CCTCATCCTCAAGAACTCGATGATTCGCGCATTCAGCTCCTTTGAGGCGCTTGAGGCTCTTCACGTGCCTGGGGCTCATTGTGAAGTTAAACGAAGTCGAAAGCAGCCGCGCCACGTCATTGGCGTCTCTGGCTGGGATGATACTTCTCACTCTCAAGCGGCTCTCCTTATCTGCAGCGGACCTGATTTGCGGCAAAGCCCAAGAATATCAACAAACGGGGCGCATGTCAAAGGTATGGCTCAGCGCGCATAACCTCTTTGTCCGCCACGGCAATGGGTTGACAAATGCGGCGGATGCGGGTATAGATTCGAGTCAGGAATCTTCATGTGAGGGCAAAGGAGAAGACACATGTCCCAACGGGAAAGCGAACCTGTGTTTTGCAGCGAGTGCCAGAACGAGGTAGACGTCAGTGCGGCCAGGGTGCTGAACGGACATGTGCTGTGCCCGGCGGACCTGGGAAGGCGTTCGATGTGGGAGCGTCTTCGCGCGCGCAAACTCCCCGAAAACGAGATGCGCCGTGGAGGAGGGGCTTTAAGGAGCTTCTTTTTGAGTCTGGCAGCGCTGATGCTCGTGGTCGGCGTAGCGTTTATCTGGAAAGATGAAGCGCGCGTGACGGGGGTTTGCACGATACTCGCGTCGGTGTTTGTCGGATTCTTCGGTGTTCTCGCCGGGGACATTGTGGACGTGCTGCTGGATATTTTCGACCAACTGAGGCAACTCAACCGCCGTTAGCGTGACGATTTTCGAAGTACGGCAATGAGCGACAGCCCGACCGGTAGCGGGACGCGGCCGACTATGAACCGTTCAGCTGCGAAGGCCGAGCAAAGAATTGCGTTTAGCGGCGCGGGCGGGACGGCGAGTTCGGCAGTCTCCCGAAGCGAAAAGAGCGACTTGACCGCGCGGGTGAGCACTGCTGGCGCGAAAAGAAGCGTGTTGTAGTAGGATATAAAGTGCACGTCGAGGCCGCTTGCAGCGAGCGCCCTTGTGAGCGACGCCCGGGTATACCGCCTCTTGTGACCGTGTGCCGAGTCCCATGAAGAGTAGAGAGATGGTACTGCAGGGACGGTGACAATCATGATGCCGTCAGGCTTAAGTAGATTTGCGGCCGCGGCGGCGCACGCGCAATCGTTATCCACATGTTCGAGGATATCTGAAAGTATCACGGCGTCGCAGCTTTCCGAAGCGAGGTCGACATCATCCGGGAGGCTCCCCACACGCGCGTCGACGCCCCGCATGCGGCAGAAGTCGACGGCGAGTTGCGACGTGTCGAGCCCGACGCCGGAGTAGCCTTCTGGGAGTTCTTCGAGGGCCTTTCCACATCCGCAGCCGAGGTCCGCAACGACAAACGGGTGGGATGGGTCGGACGTGCCCAGCAGGCGTCGCAAGAGATGCCGGATGATGGCTCTCTTGGCGGCGAACCACCAATGGCGGTCCTCCACTTCGTACATTCTGTGATATATCTCTTCCCGCATGCGACGTACCCGGGACCGGCTCATGGCGCCTGCTGCAACAGGCAAACGACAGGAATATAATCAAATGGCGACGCTTTGGCAACTGTAAGACGCCTTTCAGCGGCGGGAATCGTCCGTACGAAGCTGTGTTGCACGGCTTGCATGGGCGCAGAAGTGGTCATATAATCTTCTTCTCATGCAGAATGTCTTCTGTGTGGAAAGCTGGGTGTTCTCTGTCACTTGACCGGTAAGGGAACGGGGAAGAAATGGCTGAGATTAGAGACGAATCCAAGGGGCGCAGCGACAACGTGAGATTTCTCCTGGGGGCGCTCTCCGTCGCGGTATACGCTGATGTTGCCGCGTCGGTTTTCCTTCGGGGGTACAGTGCCAAAGTGCTGGGAATGCCTATGGCGGCGACATCGGTCGGGATGGGGCTATTGGCGCTTGTGGTACTCCTGGCGGCGTACTGGATATGGTCGGCTGGAAAAGCGGGAATCGGCGAATCGATTGAGGGGCTTCTGCCTTGGGGACCTTTTGCAGCGCTTGCCGGCGTGATGATGCTCTTTACGACGGCGCAGGCAGGCGCAATCAAGGCGCCGATGGGCGCGTATGTGTGGGCGGGGGCGCTCGCCGTAGTGGCGTTTGTGGTCGCGTGGATGGCGACCGGCGGAAAGCCAAGGGCGGCCCGCGCGGTCGTATTTGTCATATATCTCGCGACGATGAGCGCGGTGGCCGGGAGTCTCTCCACCACGCCGCTCTGGGAGAGGCCCGCGGCGGCGATAATGACTGCCGAGACGGCGACGCAACCCGGTGCGGCGGCAGGTACAGAGGCGCCGGGCGGTCCTGCGCCTGTCCCCGTTGTAAAGCCGCCGACGACGACCGTGGGCGCGGACCGGATAGGGGTTCTCGCCGGCAAGGGTAGCGGGATGTCTGTCGAGAAGGTCGTCATACGCGGCGACTGGCGCGATGCGGCGGTTATATTGCCGGAAGGATTCCTGTCGACAAAGGTGAGGCTGCCGGAAGGGGCCAAGGTGACGTTTTCAGCAGCGGCGCGCGGCGACCTGGGCGAGTCGAAGGCCGTGGTAACGCTCGTGCACGGAGGCGGGCAGCAGGTGCTCTGGGAGAAGAAGGGCGGCGAAATAAGCCGCGGACCCTGGGAAGACGTGTCGGTGCCGCTGACAGTTTCAGGCGAGGGCGAACTGGTCTTTGAGGTAACATCGTCAAAAAGCGATGGGGCGGTCTTTTTCGCAAACCCGAGGCTGCGGGTGGCCCGTGGCAAGAGGCCCAACGTAATACTTCTGGTGAACGATACCATGAGGGCCGATCACCTGGGGCTCTACGGTTATAACAAGGCGACGTCCGCTGAAATAGACGACGCGGCAAAAACGGGTGTTGTTTTTGAAGATTGCATCGTCCAGGCGCCGTGGACGATACCATCGATGGGGACGATCTTCACGTCGCTTTACCCGACGACGCACGGGATGGTGGCGGCGGACAAGGGGCTGAGTCCGCTTCTGGATACGCTGGGAGAGGCGTTCAACGCGGCGGGTTTCTTCACTGGGTGCATACAGACCAATCCGAACCTGAGTCCCGAGGCGGGCGTGGCTCAAGGGTTTAACGAGTACCGGATGATCCCGATGAAAAGGCCGACCGAAGAGGACAAGAGTTTTTACATGAGGGCCCAGGGTGTAAACGAACTCGTCGAAGAATGGATTCATGCGCACCGGGATACGACGTTTTTCCTCTATGTTCACTACATGGACACGCACATGCCGTACACGCCCCTCGCCGAATTTGACACATTCGGGCCGGACCCCGAGTCGAAATACAACGGGGCGCTTGCGTATTTCTCGCATCAGTTCGGGCGGCTCTTTGACAGGCTGCGCGCCGACGGGGTGCTCGACGACACAATTGTGGTGCTGACGAGTGACCACGGGGAGCAGTTCTGGGAGCACGGCACCGCGAGGCACGGCAACTGTCTTCACGCCGAGGAGTTGAATGTGCCGCTTGTCTTCTGGCTGCCGGGCGCCGGCGAAGGACTGCGCGTAGGGCCGAGGGTGGGGGCGATAGACATAGCGCCGACGCTGGTGGCGATAGCTGGAGCCAAGCCTTTTGCCGAGGCACAGGGGGTCTCACTTGCAGGCGCACTGTCGGGGGTCAGTTTCCAGAGGACGCCGCTTTTCGGCGAACTCCTTACGTATAAGCCGGTCGGCGAATTTCTCGTATCGCTTACCGCCGGGCAATATCGTTTCATAATAGACAACCCGGGCAGCGACTGGATGACGCGGTTTGAGCTTTATGATATGGAAAAGGACAAAGGCGAGTATGTGAATATCGCTCGCGAAAACCAGGGTACGGTGGCGGCGATGAAAGGCGAGGTGGAGGCGTACCTCGCGGCTCAGAGAGCTCTGCATAAGAAACTCGTGCCTGAGGAATTCGCATTTCCGATAAGCGAGGACCGCCAGCGGATGCTCCGCGCTATCGGCTATCTCTCGCCGGGGGCCGACGGCGAGGGGTCCGGCAAATGAAGCACGCAAGGTGGCAGGTGTGGTTTGGCGCGGGGCTGGTGGCGCTCTCGGCGGCGCTTTACCTTTTCCACTACGCGGCCTTTCGGGACGCGCATCACATCTTCATTTTTCTCGTAGGCGATATAGCGTTTGTGCCCATTGAGGTGCTGCTCGTGACGCTTATCATCCACCAGGTGCTTGCGCAGCGAGAAAAAAGATCGATGCTGTCGAAGATGAACATGGCGATAGGGACTTTCTACAGCGAAGTGGGCGCGGGGCTCATGGAGAGGCTGGCCCGGTTTGAGTCAGGCGGCGGCGCGCAATCGGCGATATTGGATATAGAGCCTGACTGGGACGACGCGAGGTTTGCAAGGGCCATGCGGGAGACCGAACGGCTCGAACACGAAATGATCCCCGCCAAAGGCGACATGGCGGAACTTGCCGTGTTTCTTGCAGGCAAACGTGCGTTTCTGCTGGTGCTGCTCGAGAACCCGAACCTTCTGGAGCACGAGGAATTCACCGACCTCTTGTGGGCGGTTTTTCATCTGGCGGAGGAGCTGTCCGCTCGGTCGGGCTTTGAGACCCTCCCTGCAAGTGACCTCGACCACCTCGCCGGAGATATGAAGAGGGCTTACGGGAGGCTGCTCAGACGGTACATTTCATACATGAGCCACCTCAAGAAGGAATACCCATACCTTTTCTCCCTTGCGATACGTACGAACCCGTTTAGTGATGAAGCATCCGCGATCGTAAAGTAAGTGGCATCGAGCCGGGCTTTTTGTTTGACGTCGCGGGCGGCATACGCGAATATCTTGTGCGCGGGAAATCGAGCCGGGTAGCCGTGTCCCGTAGGCGCCTTTACTCATTGCGTTCCGGTGGGGCAGAGCAGGCTTAGTTCACGAGAGAGGCCTATGACGGTGAGCGAAGGCGTCAGCCAACGGGAGGCGATACGAAAAGCGCGCGGTAGCTTCGCGGCGATGGCGGCAACGTATTGCCTTGGCGTTTTCAACGACAATTTCTTCAAGCAGGCCGCGATGCTCATTGCTGTGGCGGCGGGCAAATCCTCTCTTCAAGGCTATGCCGCGGTGGTGTTCACGCTGCCGTTCATCTTCTGCGCGGCGCCTGCCGGGTGGATGGCCGACAGGTTCTCAAAGCGTAACGTCGTCATCGGTTCCAAGGCGCTGGAACTGGCGGCCATGATCTTCGGCGCGGCGGGGATACTTCTCGTCAACTGGTATCTCGTATTCGTGATGCTGGCGCTGATGGCGCTTCAGTCAACGATATTCAGCCCCTCGCTTAACGGTTCCATCCCCGAACTCTACCCAGCCGAGTACGTCACCCGCGCCAATGGGTATCTCAAGATGTTTTCGATAGGGGGGATACTGGCGGGCATAGCGACGGCCGGGATTGTGCTCGATATGCAGGGGCCGGGGTTCCACGGAGCGTCACTCGGTCAGGTGGGCGTAGGTATCGTAGTGATAGGCGTGGCGATTCTGGGGCTTGCCGTGAGTCTCGGCGTGCCTCGCAGACGGGCGGCGGCGCCTGAGAGGAAATTCCCATGGGGCGGGCCGATTGAAACTTTGCGGACATGGTGGGACATGCGCAAAGACCGGCTGCTCCGGACGGTCATACTAAGTAACGTCTATTTCTGGTTTCTCGGGTCACTTCAGTATCTCATACTGAATCCTATGGGACTCAGGCAGTTCGGCTACAGCAAGAGCCTGACGAGTTACCTCATCGCAGCACAACTTGTGGGAATCGCCATCGGCGGGCTTATAAGCGGCTGGCTCTCACAGGGGCCGAGATGGACAAAGGTGCTGGCGCCCTCAGCGGCGGTGCTCGGAGCGTGTATGGCGGCCGTAGGCGCGACGCCTTACATAGCCGCCGGCGCGCGGCTCTATGTGCTTTTTGCGCTTCTTGGAGCCGCAGGCGTGGCCGGAGGGATATTCGTCATACCGCTGGAGAGTTTCATACAGGTAAGACCGGACGCCCAGCGAAAGGGCGCCGTCATATCCGCGGCCAACGCTGCGTCCTTCGTCGGGATACTCCTGTCGGGACTCGTATCAAACAGCCTGAATGCGGTACTAAGGCCGACGACGAGTTATGCGCTGGCGGGCCTGGAGACGATGCTTGTGGCATTGGCGATAATGTTCACGTTTCGTGGCGGGCCGAAAG
>CALMGO010000388.1 GCA_937863625.1 uncultured bacterium | reverse complement strand
ACTGCGACGCCGAGCGCCTGAAGGCTCTCGCTCGCGACCGGTTGCCGGACTACATGGTGCCCAAGAGAATATTCCCCGTGCACGAGATGCCCCTTAACCGCAATGGTAAGGTCGACCGAAACGAACTCCAACGACGTCTTGAGTCTCTATCCGATACTCGGCCAAACGCTTAGGACTCGCCGGGCCGCGCTACGCGCGATAGCGGTTGGCGCCCGGCAGAGAGGATTGCAGATGTCGGTTCTCAAAAGGAATATCCTCGCCGCGGTTGCCGTCATGGCCCTTCTGCTCCCTGTGCCCTGCTGGGGACAGGAAACGGAAACTCCCGGTGGCCAGAGCATAGAGCACAGGCAGCGACGCGTCTTTCCCGAGGGGGTCGGTGTATGGAAATATGAAAATCAGCCCCAGGAGATGATGCCTTGGATGAAGGCCAACGGCCTCACATGGATGCAGTTCTGGAGTGGGTCATACCGCACCAGGGGGCTTCCGTATATTTTCGAGGCCAAAGTCGGAGCATGGGGGCTGGAGACGTGCAAGAAGTGGGTCGAGGCCAAGGCGGCCGACCCGGACTTCTTCGGTGTGAATATCAATTGCGAGGTGGGTTGGACGGGCGGGACGGAGTTTGCCCGGTGGCTGAAGGAAAAGCATCCCCGCCTCGTGACAATGAGCGGTCCGCTCTTTCACATGCCGGAGCCCGGCGACGAGCGATGGGCCAATGTCGACGCCGTGATGACTTTCTACCGCGTGAGCGGCCCCGACCGGTTTCCAGCCGATATATGGTATACTCTCGGCCTCGCTCAGGCCCTCGGCAAACCCGTCTGCATCGGAGTGCAGCCGGTCATAGGCTATTCGGATGACAAACCCATACTCGCCGACGCGCGCGATTTCAGCGCCGCTCTCGATATAGCAGCGCACGCCGACGGCCTCATCATCTGGGCCGCCGACCGGCTGTGGAAATACGCGACAGGCGCATCCGAACTGACCAATCCCGAACAATACGAGCCTATCATGGCCGCCGTCAAGGCCGTCAACCAGAATCATCCCGCCTTGCCATGCAAGTTCGTCCTCTACCCGACGGACACTTTCGAGAGTGGCGGACCCGACACCACAAAGCGATTTAACAAGGCGCGATGCCTCGGACGCTGTGTCGGCCAGGCCGGATTTCTGCCTGTCTTTACGACTGACGCGACGAAGGCTCAAATTTCATGGGACACTCTGCCAAAACCCGACGGGTACGCAATGGCGGTCTTCTTTCTTTACGACACCGGACATCCGTCAAGACCGGCGGACATAAAGGACCAGGTCGCCGGGTTCGAAAGAGAGATTTCGCAATCGCTCAAGCAACCCCCCTACGCGGAAAACGGGCCCTGACCTGCTCCGTCAGGCAAAATGGGGACATAATGGTCGGCGCAGCCGCTTTGTGCCCCCATCTGTCCAGACTTTCCAACAGAGCAGGTCAGATCCCCAAAGCCCTTGCTTAGGAGCGGGCAAGTTGGAAACTAAAGGCGTAAGACATTACCATGACAAGCGCCGTCACGCGCCGTGACAGATGACCACCATGGCGCGCGAAAGCCGCCTGGCCAAAGGGAGGACTTTATGAAGACCGTGTTGCTGTTCGCCGTTGTATTGCCGATTCTCGTTTCACTCTTTGCCTCAGACGCGGCCGGCAGGACCTATCAGGTCAATAGCCTCCGAAGACTCGAGGTCCTTGTCGAAGAGTCCGCAGAGCCCGGCGATATCATCGAGATTGCCCCCGGTCAGTACGACTTCACCTATGACCGCATTAATATCCAGCGCAGCGGCACTCCGGATGCCCCTATTATAATCCGCGGGATAAATGACGAAAAAGGCAACCGTCCTGTGATAGACGCAATGGGCGTAAATGTCCACCGTGGGGTCATCACTATAGGCGACGGCGTTCATGACATAATCGTCGAGAATATCGAGATCAAAAACGCCGCCGGGACCCGCTATCCCGACCGCGTGCCCCAGTACGGTGTTAATGCCGGCGCTTTTTTCCTGGCGGGTTGCAGGAATGTCACCATTCGCAACTGCGATATACACGACTGCGAGGACGGGCTTTTTGCGACGCACTGGGCCGACTGCATCCTCATTGAGAACTGCCACATACACCACAACGGCACAGCGTACACCGGCGAGCACAACCGCACGCACAATTTCTACTTCTGCGCCGCGCGGCAGATTGTTAGAAACTGCTATATCCACGACTCGACCGAAGGCGAAAATTTCAAGTCCCGAGCCGGCAATACGATCTTCGCCTACAACTGGGTTGACGAGGAGGCCATCTACTCGGTGGCGGTCGATTCCGGCGGCGCGGAAAATACCCTCTGGGTTGGCAACGTCGTCATGAAACGCACGACGCTCGGACATGAGCAGGGACGGCTGTTGGGAATTGGCGATGGCACCGGCGTGGCAAGCGGCACTCTCGTCGCGCTCAATCACACGTTTATCACGATATTCCCGCGCGACTTTTACCTTTTCACCGAGAAGTCCTCGACCTGCGACGCCGTGCTCATAAACAATGTATTTGCAGGCCCGGGGACCGTATTTCTCGAGAAGAACGGCCAGGGAAGCATCACCGGCATGAATAACTGGATTCAAAAGGGTATCGAGAACGTGCCCGATACGCTTACAGGGACCATTTCCGGCGATGACGCCGGGTTTGTCGACGTTGCCAGTTTTGACTTTCACTTAAAGGCCGACTCGCCGCTTATAAACGCCGGTCTCCCGCGCGCTGACGTGATGAAATATGTGAAACTCGTTACCGATAACGCCCGCGCCGAGACAGAGGTCAAGCCCTCCCCCGCATGGCTCAACGCCATTACGGAAATCGAGGACTCGATCCCGTCATTTGAGCCTGTCCGCAAGGGGAACGGCTACACCAAGCGGACCGACGACGGCAAACTCGACATCGGCGCGTATGAGTATGTGAAGACGTCCGAATAGGGGTGAGGACACCCGGCGGTTGCCCGCTTGTCTGAATAAATGGCGCGCCCGGAGAGATTCGAACTCCCGACCGTCGGATTAGAAATCCGATGCTCTATCCAACTGAGCTACGGGCGCGCAGTTTCCATATCGGCCAGAATGCCGGTGTGATTACCCCAATTATCCCGGCAAAGGGCGCATAGTCAAGCGCGAGGCCGTCGCAGCGCGGCGCCCAGCCTGCCGATGGTGCGTCATAGGCCCTGGCGGCTTCTATCTTCGAGGTCAGCGACGTCCGAGCGCCGCCGCGGCTCGTACCCGCGAAGCGGCATAAGGTGCTCGTGAATATGATCAAGAAAGTCGTCAGGATAAGGGAAGAACGTGTCCTCGACTTCGTCCGGAGGCGTAATCCAGTTTCGTGCGCCGAGAACGACCGGAGGGGCGTCAAGTTCGCCGAAGGCAAAGAGGTTGATCTTGGCGGCCATCGTGTGGAGGATGCTCCCCCGTTCGCAGGCATCCGAGGCCAGCAGTATCTTTCGAGTCTTTCGGACGGATTCGATGACCTTGTCGTAGTCAAACGGCACGATGGAGCGCGCGTCGATAACCTCGCATGAAACGCCGTAATCCTTCTGCAGGATATCAGCCGCGGCCAGTGCCCGGTAGAGCGTGGCGCCGACGGTGAGAATCGTGACGTCGCTTCCGGCCCTTTTCACGTCCGGCTCGCCGATGAGGACCTCATAATATCCTGCCGGCACGCCGCCCTTGACGAATTCCTCCGGCTGGTCGTATGTGCGCTGACTTTCGAAGAAAACTACCGGGTCAGTCCCGGTTAGAGCCGAATACATAAGCCCCTTGGCGTCATACGGAGTCGCCGGGAATACGACCTTGAGCCCCGGGACGTGCGCGCACATCGCCGCCCAGTCCTGGCTGTGTTGCGCGCCGTATTTTGAGCCGACCGAGATGCGCAGGACGACCGGCATCCGCAAAAGCCCGCCGGACATCGACTGCCACTTGGAAAGCTGGTTAAAGACTTCGTCTCCGGCGCGGCCGAGAAAATCACAGTACATGAGTTCCACGAGCGCCCGTCCCCCTTCAAGCGCATACCCGACGGCAGTGCCGACAATAGCCCCTTCGCTGATCGGCGAATTAAAGAGCCTGTGATAGGGGAGGGCCTCGGTGAGACCGCGATAGACACCAAACGCGCCACCCCAGTCGCGGTTTTCCTCTCCGTATGCCACGAGCGTCGGATCGACATAAAAGCGGTCAAGCACGGCCTCAAAGATTGCGTCGCGTATGCCGATGCAGCGGCTCTTCGGGAGGCGCTGGCCGTCCTCGCCGAAAGCAGAGCGGCTCCGGGATGATAGTTGCTTGACGCGCGGGTTGTCCTCTTTCGCCATGAGGACTTCAGGTTCGCGCTTTGCGTCGAGCGATTCAATCTTGACATTAGAAAACATCGTGGTGTCGAGCAGGCACTTTGCCGCCTTCAAATCCGCGCGAGGCGAGACAGCAAGGTCAACGGCCTTGCGATAGGCCTTGAGTACCGTGTCGGCGGCATAGTTGCGAATTTCGTCTATTTCGGATTGTGAGGCGACGCCTGCTTCGATGAGATTCTGTGCAAAGGTGACAAGCGGGTCGACCTTCTGCCATGCTTCGACTTCGGCGCGCTCGCGGTAGGACGATGCATCCGAAGGCGAGTGGCCGGAGAACCTGTACGTGACGGTGTCGAGAAGCACAGGGCCGTCCCCGCGTTCGAGTATCTCCCGTTTGCGGGCGATAGCGTCGATGACCGCGAGAGGGTTATAACCGTCTATACGCTCGGCGTGCATCTGGTCGGGGCTGACGCCTGCGCCGAGGCGAGCAAGGACCTTGAAGCCCATCGTCTCGCCGACCGGCTGGCCGCCCATTCCGTAAAAGTTGTTGACGAAATTGAAGATAAGCGGCAGGCCGCCGCGATGTGCCTCGTCCCAGAGTTCCTTGTACTGGTCCATCGTCGCAAAGCAGATGGCCTCCCAGACGGGGCCGCAGCCGAGGCTCGCGTCGCCGATATTGGCGATGACAATGCCGCCGCGCCGGTTCACTCTCTTGTGGAGAGCCGCGCCTACGGCGATGTCGGCCGATCCTCCGACTATGGCGTTATTGGGAAATACGCCGAACGGAGGAAAAAAACAGTGCATCGACCCGCCCATCCCCTTGTTAAATCCGGCCTCTCGCCCGAATATCTCCGCCATGGCGCCGTAAACGAGGTAATCGACGGCGAGGTCCTTGGTGGAACCGGTCGAGTCCTTCTCGACGACGCGGAGACAGTCGCCGCCGAAATAGCCGCTCATGATGTCGACAAGCGCGCTCTCGGAGAGCTTTTCTATCGCCGAGAGGCCTTTGGCGAGGATCTCGCCATGGCTGCGGTGGCTGCCGTAGATGTGGTCATCGACACCCAGCAGAAACGCCTGCCCGACCGCGGCGCCTTCCTGCCCGATGGAAAGATGCGCAGGGCCGCGGTGGTTGTATTCGATGCCCTTATAAGCCCCGCGTAGTTTCACTTCGTTCAGCATCGTTTCAAATTCGCGGATGATCTCCATGCCGCGCTGGATGCGTACGAGGTCGGCCGCGGAAAAGCGGGACAACTCATCGCTGACGGACCTGTCATACTGATTGACCATGATGGGCTCAAAATCAACCTGGCACTTGCGCCGCATGTCGCCTGGGTCGATGAATTGGCACTTTGGCATTTACCTTCTCCTTGTGGTTTTCAGCCGCAAATGAGTTTCTCGGGTGTGTTCTCGTCGGTGGAGTCGGAGTCCGGAAAGACCGTCTCGATATTGTGCGATGCGAAAAACTCCATCCAATCGGCCAACGGCGGCCTGTCCGTTACGATGCGGGAGACGGCCGAGAAATCTACGATCTTGAAAAGCGAAGCACTGGCGAATTTTGACTGATCGGCTACAAGAGTCGTCTCGCGCGCGTTGCGAACCGCGAGACGGTAGAGTTCGGCGCTCTCGATGTCGCCTGCGGTCAGGCCAAACTCCATGCTGAGACCGTCCGAGCCGACAAACGCCCGATAACCGCGCAGCATGTCAAGGGTGTTATTCGCGACGGGGCCGATCGTGTCCATGCGCTCGGGACGGTATTTGCCGCCGATGAGTATGACGCTCAAGCCCGGCGCGTCGAGTTCCATCGCGAGACGCGTC
>CALMGO010000387.1 GCA_937863625.1 uncultured bacterium | reverse complement strand
GGCCCAGTGACAAATATCTCTCCTGTGATGCCGGTGGGCCGCAATATAGCCACAAACCGCGCCTTGACCTCCTCCCAATCCTCGCCGCCTGCGGCCAATAAAGGCATTCCCGCAAATCGCTCTCGTCCATCACTATCGCGGCTGTATTTAGCTTCAAGCGCATCAGGGTGCGCGTAAATCGGCGCCGCAAGACCTTTGCCCAGCATCTCTGGCAAGCCGCCAGTATGGTCGTAGTGACCATGGCTTAGTACAACCGCATCCGCCTGCAGCAGGTCGATTCCAAGCGCCGCGGCATTGGATCCCAGCGCGCCCCCCTTGCCTGTATCAAAAAGCACACTCCCCCACGGCGTCTCTATCCACATAGACAAACCGTGCTCCACTTGCAGACCCGATGACACCCGCTCGTTATCGACAAGAATCGTCACTTTCATAGCAGAGGTCATTGCCACTCTCCCCCTTTCGCTAAGCCGTCATTGTCGGCATTATAGGGGACTGCCACCCCGATTGGAACCACGTCGCAGGTTGTCACTCCTTTCTTCGCCATGATTTCGGCAAAAACGGCACCCCGTGGAACAACCTCTTGACATCGGATGTCTATTTGGCTATAGTGCCAATTAGGCAAGTATCCTAAAGGAGCCTTATATGAACAGGTCTACTCAGGCGCTTTTCGAGGCAAGAGCCCGCATCGTCAAGGCGCTCGCCCATCCGACAAGGCTGTTTATCGTCGACCGCCTCTCAAAGGAGTCTACCTGCGTCTGCGAACTCACGAGACTCGTCGGCGCGGACATGAGCACTGTCTCAAAGCATCTGAGTGTTCTGAAGTCCGCCGGGATCGTCTCCGACGAAAAGCGAGGCCTTCAGGTTTTCTACAGACTGAAGACTCCGTGCATACTCAACTTCTTCTCCTGTGTCGAAGGCGTCCTCAAGGCCAATGCCTCTGAACAGGCAAGTCTCGTTCGATAGGGCAGGTTTCGCGCCCTTCGGCGCTGAGAGGGTTTTCATATGAATTGGAAGAGCGAATGGAAGACGTTCCTGCTCGCGGCCGCGGTCTTCCTTTTCATCTTCTATATGCC
>CALMGO010000386.1 GCA_937863625.1 uncultured bacterium | reverse complement strand
TGCCTGTCCAATCAATTGGCTCATCACTACGACCACAATAAGGAATACGATCAGAGTGATTAAATCCTGGGTGCTGTGAACTGAAAACGTGTAATACGGTTGAATAAAGAAATAGTTAAAACAAAGGAAAGATATCAATCCTGCCAGAAAACCCGCCCATAATCCCCATATCGCTTAAACCCTGCCCCAGCACGAGGTTCTCGAAAGTCGTGAGGAACCGGTTCGATATATACTTGTAAAGCGGCATCCCCCCTTCGAGCGCTTTGCCGTCGGCCAGCCGCGACCCGAGCACCAGATCGGCCGTACCGTCTTTAATGGGGGCGACGATATCGGGGATCCGCGTCGGGTCGTATTGATAGTCGGGATGCAGCATCACGACCACGTCCGCGCCGAGCTTGAGCGCCTGAGTGTAGCAGGTCTTCTGGTTGCCGCCATAGCCGCGGTTGGCCGGATGAACAAAGACCTTAATGTTCAAACGCCTTGCCTCTTCTACGGTTGCGTCGCCGGAGGCATCGTCGACCAGCAGCACCTCGTCCACCGAGCCCGGAGGAATGTCCTTGTAGGTCTGTTCGAGTGTCCGTGCGGCGTTATACGCCGGCATGACCACGACTGTTTTGAGATCTTTCATGAAGCTTTCCCTGCAGGTTTGCCCGAGGCAGAGAGGATACCGCCTTGGCGCGATAGAGTCAATTGTTATGTGAGGCGCCCGCTCCGCCGCCGACTTTTTCCGGGAAAACTCTTTGAAAGCCGTGCCCGCTCGAAATATACTGTAAGCGGCCGGGCAGGAAGCCTCGGCCAGTGCGGTGCCGGCATACGCGTCGAAAGGAGGCGGGCGATGACGGATATCAGGGGAGACCAGTTACACTCCACCTCTGCGCCGGGGGCGCCGTTTGACCGCGTCGAGATGCGCGGCGCGCCTCATGCCTCATCCGCCCCGAGCGCGGCTTCTCCAGGCGACAAACTCCTATCGTTTAATTCCATTCGCGTCGAGATGCTGCGTATCGCCGAGCGCGCCGAATCCCTCCAGAAGAACGCCGGCGTCGTCAGGACCGCCATCGAGACGCTCGGACGCATGGAGGACACCATTCGCTTCGCGCTGGACGCCGCCACGGAGGCAGTCACGGCAAGGAGCCTGCCCGACGGCGCGGTGAAGGCGCTTCAGAATCAGCTCGACCTCGCCGTGCACAATCTGGACCACACCATCTCGATGGCCGTGGCTGCCGGGGCGCCTCTTTTCTCAGGCGACTTCGAAATAACCCTCGACCAGGAGACGCTGAGCCTTCCCAGGCTCGGCGCGCATCTTCTCGGCGGGCTTTCCGGGTTCGAGTCCTTCTCTTCTGCCGCGGCGGATGCGGTGCCCTACTCGCAGAGCATTGCCTCGGCCGCCTCCGGCGGACCGAATTCGCTTGCCTGTTGCTGTGACGGCGCAGCCGGCGCGCTGCGCGCAGGGCTCGAGAAGATCCGCGACATCAAGGGATCCCTCGAGCGACTCTACCGGGAAAGAATCCTCCCTGGAGTCAGCGACATAGCCGTTACCATGGCCAACGCGCTCGCCAGCCAGCATTCCCGTGACGACCTCGACGAGGTTTACGCGTTGATTGCCGATGTACGAATGGAGTTCGACGAAGAGCCGCTCGCCGGGGACTCAGCCAGGGCCCAGAGCGTCTTGCGGCTGCTCGAATAACTCATTGCGGCCTCGAGGCGCCGCAGCGCGGCCGCCCTGCCGGGAAAGGCTCAAGGCGCAGTGCGTACGTTTAAGGTATTCTATACGCCGGTGTTTCTCCGGCACGAAACCGGCAACCACTTCGAAAACGCCGCACGGCTCACCGCATGCCTCGATGTTCTCGCAGGCAGGCTCCCCGGCGCCCCCGGCACTTTTATCCCGGAGCGCGCCTCCCAAGCGGATATTCGAAGCGTTCATGACGGAGCTCTTGTCGATTTCGTAAAAGCAACCGCCGCCGCCGGAGGCGGCATGGCCGATCCCGACACGGTTATATCCGCCGAGTCCTTTGAGGCGGCGCTCTACGCCGCCGGCGCCGCCGTCAATGCCGCGCGCACCGTGATTGCGCAGCCGCAGGGCCAGGCCCTCGCCCTCGTGCGCCCGCCGGGGCACCATGCCTCCCGTTCGCATGCGATGGGGTTCTGCCTGTTTAACAATATCGCCATCGCCGCGAGACTCCTCCTGAGAGACCACAAGATAGGCAGAATCGCCATACTCGACTTCGACGTGCATCATGGAAACGGCACACAGGACATCTTCTACGACGACCCCCGTGTCTTGACCGTTTCTTTTCACCGCCATCCTTTCTATCCCGGCACCGGCCGCAGCGACGAGACCGGCGCATCCTCCGCCGAAGGCGCCAACATCAACGTGCCTCTCGCATATGATACCCCCGCGACAAGGTACCTCGACCTCTGGCACGATGCGATGCGCGACAGCGTCCGGCCCTTTGAACCGGAGGCCATACTCGTTTCCGCCGGGTTTGACGCCTATCGATACGACCCCATCGGCGGGCTCAACTTCGACGTCGACGACTTCCGGATTCTCGGCGAACTCATCCGCGAGGTCGCCGAGGAGACCTGCGACGGTCGAGTCGCCAGCGTCCTCGAAGGCGGCTACGACCTCGACGCCCTGCCGCATTGCCTGGCGGCCTACCTCG
>CALMGO010000385.1 GCA_937863625.1 uncultured bacterium | reverse complement strand
TCATCTTGCCGGTCATTTCGCGCCTCCCTTGCAAAAGGTTCGCCGCGTTTTCACTTCATGAGTTTCTTTCCCGTCATGCTTGAGATCTCTATCTTGATGACGTTCGTCTTGACGAGGGCTTCGGGGTTATAGTAGAAAGGCGGCTTGGCGAGTTTCATCATGATTGCGGTGAGGCCTTTTTCCCTCTCCTTGTCGTCGGTGACGACGGCCGCGACGCCGTAACCGATCACGCTTCGAAATTGCGCGCTGAACGAACACGCGACCGGCCCGCGCACGAGTTCATAATCGCAGTATGTCTCAAAGCACACGCGCGGATTCGTTTTTAAGATGTCGGCTTTGCGTCCCGCGATCGCGCCGTGAACATAAATCGCGCCGTCGGCATAGCCGAAATTCATCGGTACAACGTAAGCCTCTTTCCCGTCATAAAGCCCTAAGTGAATGACCTCGGCCTTGAGGAGAATTTCTTCCATCTCTGCGCGGTCGGTGATTTCGCGTTCAGCTCTTCGCATGGTGACCCTCTCTATCGGTCAAGTGGAAAACGGCAGTCTCGACGGGCGATTATAACCGCCGAGTCGGCTTTGAACAGAGAGTTCCCCGGCATTATGCGCCCCCGGTGCACCATGGAGCGCCCCTCGCTCCAATCGGCGCACAAAAAGCCGGAAAGAGGCGCGCATACGAACCACCATCGCGCCACCTCTCGCGTCCGCACCGTCCTGGAACGGTCTATCGACGCACAAATGCACCTCAAAAGGCGCAAAAGAGGCGCATATCAGCGGCCGAGGTAGCCGAGGGCTTCGAGTTGGGCTTTTTCTTCGGGGGAGAGGGCGGCCTGGTTCATGTCGGCGCCTGCGTGACCGCCGGCGATGGTGGCCTGGGCGTCTTCGGGCAGGTAGTAGCCGAACGACTTGAGCCGAGTGGCCTCGCGCAGCGAAACGACTTTGTCCGCCACCAGCTGCGCGGCGACTTTGTCCTGATGTGCGGCCCAGGGGTTTTGCCATTTGGACGTCGAGAATCGGCGGGCGATAGAGAGCTGCGAGGCAAGATTTGTAGACGCCGTCCGAGCTTTCGCGAGGGCGGCACGCGCGGAAGGGTTATCGCCAAGAGGGGCAAGTTCCGCGGGGTCGGAGGCGATATTGAAAAATGCATTTTCGCCGTCAAAGAGAATGGCCTCATTGCCGTCGGGAAGAATGACTTTGTCGCGGCCTCGCCAGGAGGCGAAAACTTCAGCGTCGGCAAGCGACGGGTTTGAAATATAGGGAAGAAAGGACCAGAGATTTGTCGTGGTCATCTCATCGCCGAAGAGTTCCATAATCGATGGGAAGAGCATGGCGTTGGAAATGCGCCGGGTGACGACGGCGGGGGCAAACTCGGGCGTCTTTATGATGAGGGGGACGCGCAGGGAAGTGTTGAAAAGATTCTTGTCGTGGCCGACACGGCCGTGCTCGAGAAACTCCTCGCCGTGGTCTGATGTGAAGATGATGGTCGAGTGTTCGAAGTAGCCGCGCTTTTTCAATTCGTCGATGAATTGGCCAAAGCACATGTCGGCGTAGGCACATGCCTCGTGATAAACGGCGACGAGGCGGGCGACGTCGTCTTCGGTGAGAATGTCGGCGGGAGTGAGGGTTGAGAAGGTCTTTTCGACGAGGGCGTTATCAGCGGCGCAGATGTCCTCGGGCGAGGCGGCGGACTTTGCATGAAACCTGCCTGTGATGCCGGGGACGGGCAGCGGCTTTACCCATGGCTGATGAGTGTCCATGTAGTGCAAATATGCAAAGAGCGGCGGCATGGAAGGGAAGAAACGGCCGCTGGTATTTCTTCCGATGAGGTCGAGGACCGTCCTGTTTACTTTTTCGGCGGAGGCATATGCGTCGAGTTTGCCGATGCCTTTGTGACGCAGCGCATTTTTC
>CALMGO010000384.1 GCA_937863625.1 uncultured bacterium | reverse complement strand
GGCGGGCATGCTCCGAAGGGCGCTTGTCTATGCGAAGGTAACAGGGTTGCCGATTATCGAGCATCCCGAGGACGATACGCTTAGCGGCTCCGGCGTAGCGCACGCAGGGACGCACGCAGCGATACTCGGTTTCTCCGGCATTCCGCCGTCGAGCGAGGACGTAATCGTCGCGCGCGACGCGATACTGGCTCGGGAGACCGGCGGCAGGCTCCACCTCACGCATATCTCGACGGCTCTGTCCTGTGAGTTCATCGCCTGGGCCAAGGCCGCAGGCGCGGCCGTGACTGCCGACGTGACGCCGCATCACCTCGTGCTTGACGATTCAGGGATCGAGAGTTTCCATTCGAGTTTCAAGATGAAGCCGCCTCTGAGGTCCAAGGATCACGTCGCCGCTGTGAGAAAGGCGCTTGTCGACGGCGTCATAGACTGCATCGCGACCGACCACGCGCCGCATCGCGACGAGGAAAAAAACGTGGAGTTCGAATACGCCGCCTTCGGCGTGACCGGGCTTGAGACGGCGTTTGCAGTGCTGAATACAGAGCTCGTCGAGTGCGGAGTTTTGAGCCTGCCGCGCCTCATTGAGGTCATGACGGCAAAGCCCGCAGCGGTTCTCGGCCTTCCCGCAGGGACGCTCAGCGTGGGGGCCGCGGCGGACATAGTGCTTATCAACCCCGGCTGTCAGTGGTATGTGGACACCGACGCCCTGGTTTCGGCCGGACGAAATACGCCCTTTGAAGGCTGGAAGGTAAAAGGCGCCATCGTCTCGGTGCTCGTCGACGGCGACTTCAAGAAACGCGACGGCTGCCTCCTATAGGTATGAACGCCAATGACACTTGGCCCCAGAATAATCTTGCCTTCGGGCCGGTTTTCGGGTATTAATCTTCTGTAGGAGTTGTTGATACACAAGTGGTTCTTGGAGACGAGATGGACCTCGCCGGCAAATCTACCGTCAGGACAGGCAACGCCTGGATCTGGCGAAGCGCCCCTGGTCACTCCCACGCCTTCGGGCGGGGTTTTGGCTTTTGGGGCTATTTTTATGCCACGCCGGCCGGCGGGGATTGACGTTACGTAAACTTGCGTGACACAAGGCCCCGAGGCCGGAAACCTCGGGGCCTTTTTTATTTGTCGTGTACCGCAGACAACCGTAAGCAGATGACAAAGACTAAAAAAACACTGACAACAGATTTGATACCGGAGGAATGAGATGATTATCGTGATGAAACCAGGCGCCCCCCGCGACCAGATAGACCACGTGATGGAGAGAATCGAAAAGA
The DNA here is from genome assembly GCA_937863625.1 of uncultured bacterium. Taxonomy (GTDB): domain Bacteria; phylum Planctomycetota; class DG-23; order SLPQ01; family SLPQ01; genus CALMGO01. The sequence goes on along the minus strand of CALMGO010000384.1, from coordinate 13,780 downwards.
TCGGCCTCGTCTCCCATCCGATTTTCGGTACGCGAAGGACCGTCATCGCCGCAATCGGCGACAAACACGGGCGCACATTTGACGACATCGAGGCGCTGCCCGGCGTTGAAAGGGTCGTGCCCATCCTCGCCCCTTACAAGATGGCGTCGCTTGAGGTCCACGAAGAGCGAAGCCTCGTAAAGATCAACGGTTTCTCGTTCGGCGGGACCCAGATAGGCGTCATCGCCGGGCCGTGTACGATTGAGGATGAGGCGACGACCATAGAAACGGCCCGCGCCGTCAAGGCCGCCGGTGCTGTGGCGCTTCGAGGAGGTGCGTTCAAGCCGCGGACCAACCCCTATTCTTTCCAGGGGCTCGCCGAAGAGGGGCTCAAGTTCCTCGCAGCGGCAAGGGACGCCACGGGTCTTGCAGTAGTGACCGAAGTGGTGAGCGCTTCGCAGGTGGACCTCGTGGCAAAGTACGCCGATGTCTTGCAGATTGGCGCGCGCAACATGCAGAATTTCCTTCTTCTTCAGGCGGTCGGCGAGCAGGAGAAACCTGTCTTACTCAAACGCGGCATGAGCGCGACGCTGGACGAGTTTCTCTTTGCCGCCGAGTACATACTCTCTGAGGGCAACCAGAACGTAATCCTTTGCGAGCGCGGGATACGTACCTTTGAGGACCACACGCGAAACACTCTCTCGATAGCGACAGTGCCTGCGTTGCGGGAGAGGACGCATCTGCCGGTCATAGTGGACCCGAGCCACGCGACGGGCCACGCGACGCTCGTGCCTGCCGTGTCAAAGGCGGCGATAGCCGCCGGGGCGGACGGGATTATCGTGGAAGTGCACCCGAGGCCGGAGGAGGCGCTTGTCGATGGGGCTCAAAGCCTTGACTTCGAGACCTTTGGCCGGATGATGAAGGATTTGGCCAGGATCGCTGACGCGGTCGACAGAAGCCTGTAGGGGGGCCAACCACCTAATCGAAAAGGCAGCTGAGGGTGTCGCAGCAAGAGGAACGCACACTAAGTTACCGGGAATTGTTTTCGCGGCTCGTGGGCCTCATCCGGCCGCAATGGAAGCGCGCAGTTGTAGTGGCGGTGTTGCTTCTGGCGACGCTGGGACTGGAACTGTCGCTTCCCATCATCATCGCGGGAGCGACCGATAACGTCGGGAACATAATAAAGTCCGAGGCCGCGCAGAAGGCCGTTCGGGCGATTGCCTTTTTCGGCATACTCTACCTCGTGGCATCCGCTGCGCGGACGGTGATGATGTACTTCACCGGCGTCGAGCAGGCGCGCCTCACGCAGCAGATACTCTGGGACCTCCGCCGGCAGCTCTACGAAGCGATGCAGCGGCTGTCATTTTCGTTTTTCGACAGCGCACACAGCGGACAGCTCATCAGCCGCGTGACAAGCGACGTGCAGCGCGTCGCGCGCTTTTTCAACGCGGCGTTCTTCTCAAGCCTCGAAGCGATTACAATCCTCGGCGGCATAACGATATACATGTTCTGGAAGAGCCGGCTTCTGGCGGTCGTGGCGCTCTCAACCGCGCCGCTGACGCTCTTCATCGTGATGAGGACCGCCAGAATCATGCGCATGCTGTGGCGTGATGCCCGCGACAGCTATGGCGACGTTACGACGGCGCTTCAGGAAAATATCGCCGGCATCCGCGTCGTGAGGGCTTTTGCCAACGAGGATCGCGAGATAACGCGCTTTGCCGATAAATCGCGCGACTACGTCAAGAAAGTGCTCAAGGCCGTTTACAACTGGGCCGTCCGCATCCCCGTGGCCACTACGGTCTACAGCTTCAACGCGCCGCTTATCCTCTTCGTCGGCGGCTACCTCGTCATCAAGGGCCCGGCCGCGGGCGGGATAGAGCTCGGGACGCTCTTCGCATTTGTCCTCTATACGAACAACATGGCGATGCGCATCGAGATGCTCGGCCACATCATGGGCTCCATCGCGACGGCCAGCGGAGCCGCCGACCGGATATACGAGATACTCGACAAGAAACCCGAGGTTGCCGAAAGTCCCCGTGCCGTGCCTCTGCCCGAAGGCGGCGGGGAGGTCGTGTTCCAGGACGTTGACTTCAGTTACGTGCCGGGGAAAACGGTCCTGAAAGACATAAACCTCAAGGTGGATCCGGGCAGTTTCGTCGCCCTCGTGGGCCATACCGGCAGCGGCAAGACGACTCTCGTGAGCCTTGTGCCGAGGTTCTATGATGTCGAGCGCGGTTCCATACTCATCGACGGTGTCGATGTGAGAGAGCTCAAGCTCGATAGCCTGCGGCGAAATGTAGCGCTCATTTTCCAGGAGACGTTTCTCTTCTCGGCGACCGTCAGGGAAAATATCGCTTACGGCAGGCCCGATGCTACTATCGAAGAGATAAAAGCCTGCGCCGACGCGGCCCAGGCCGCCGAGTTCATCGAGAAGCTCGACGAAGGCTACGATACGGTAATCGGCGAGCGCGGCGTAACGCTCTCAGGCGGCCAGCGTCAGAGAATAGCCATAGCGCGCGCCATTCTGGCCGACCCGAGGATTCTCGTAATGGACGACGCCACTGCCTCGGTCGATTCCGCGACGGAGCGTATGATACAGGAGGCGCTCTTCGCGCTCTCAAAGGGGCGCACCACGTTTGTAATCGCGCACAGAATATCAACCGTCCGCCGCGCCGACATGATAGTCGTAATCGAAGGCGGGAGGATAGTAGAGACCGGCAGCCATGATGAGCTCCTGGCGGCCAACGGGGTGTACAGGAACATTTACGAAGTGCAACTGGCTGAGAGCCCGGAAGACAAAGATGAGTTGGCAGGAAGAGGAAGAGAGATTTAAGCCGCTAAACCGCGCCCTCATAAAGAGGCTCGCGGATTTCGCGGTACCCTACAAGTGGCACATGCTGACGGTGGTCGTAGTCTGGCTGGTGTACACTGTCGTGGGGCTCGTGCAGCCGGACCTTTTCAGGCGCGGCGTCGACAACTACGTCGTCCCCGCACTCAAAGACGCCGGCGCCGGCGGCGTTGTCACCGGAGGGCTCCTTGTCATCGGCGCGGTCATGGTGGGGCTCGGGATTTTCCAACTCATACTGCGCCTCATCCGCATCTGGATAGACAACTACCTCGGCCAGTGGATCACCAACGACATCAGGCAGGCGATATTCGGCCACATACAGGTCCTGTCAATGAGCTATTTCGACAGGACAAAGCAAGGCTGGATCATCGCGCGCGCCGACAGCGACCTCGACACACTCGAAGAAATATACACATGGGCTGTCCCGAACCTCGCCGGAAGTCTGCTGACCCTTGTAGGCGCAGTAGGGATGATGGTGTACTACAACTGGCGCCTCGCGATAGCGGTGTCGCTCACGCTGCCTCCGCTGTTTGTGATCACGTACTTCTTCCGCAGGACAGTGGCCAACGCCTACCGTGAGGTGCGCCGCACTGCAAGCAAGATCACCGCCAATATCGCTGAGAGCATCTCCGGCATAAGGGTGGTGCAGTCGTTTGTCCGCCAGGACAGGAACATGGAGGTCTTTGACGAACTCAACCGCGAGAACGTCGCCGCCAACATATACGCTGCCAAAGTATGGCAGTCGTACTGGCCGTCGATAGGTTTCGTAGGTGCCATCGGGACGACGGTCATCATATGGTACGGTTCATATATGGTGTACGGCGGGCAGCTCACCCCCGGCGAACTCTTCGCGTTCATCGGCTACATGGGCATGTTCTTCGGCCCTATAAACATGATGGGACGGTTGTATAATACCCTTCTGGCGTCGATGGCTGCCGCAGAGAGGATATGCAAACTGCTCGACACCATGCCTGAGATTACCGATGCTCCTGATGCCGTTGACCTGCCGAGAGTGGCCGGCAGCGTCTGTTTCGAAAACGTGAGTTTCAGCTACGACTCCGAAGACGCCGAGACCCGGCACTGGGTGCTTGATGACGTCTCCTTTGACGCGAAACCCGGCCAGTCCGTGGCGCTTGTCGGCCCGACCGGCGCGGGCAAGACTACCATCGTGTCGCTCATTCCCCGGTTCTACCAGGTGCAGAAGGGCCGGATACTCATCGACGGGATTGACGTCAAAAACGTCACTCTCAAAAGCATGCACCGCCAGACGGGTATAGTGTTGCAGGAGTCGTTTCTTTTCAGCGGTACGGTCATGGACAACCTCCGCTACGCGCGGCCTGACGCAAGCGAGAGCGAGGTCATCGAGCAGTCCAAGCGCATAGGTTCGTACGACATACTCGCCGACCTCCCGGAGGGATTCCAGACGCAGGTAGGAGAGCGAGGCGGCAATCTCTCCCAGGGGCAGCGTCAGTTGGTATCCTTTACCCGGGCCATAGTAGCCGACCCCAGGATACTTATCCTCGACGAGGCGACCGCGAGCGTCGATACCAAGACCGAGCAGGCGCTTCAGTACGCCCTGGAGAGACTCATGGAGCGAAGGACTTCCTTTGTCGTCGCCCACAGGCTCTCCACGGTTCGCAACGCCGATATGGTGCTGGTCATCCAGGACGGCAGGATAACCGAGCGCGGTACGCACTCCGAACTTCTCGCCGCCGACGGCGCGTACGCCGAAATGTACGCCGAGTTCATCAAGGCATAACCATGGAGCCACGCACAAGACAGCGCCTCCTCGGAGCGGCACTGACCATGTCGTCGGTGGCTTTCTTCGTCGTCATGAACAACCTTACGAAATACAGCACCATCCCTTCCGAACAGAAGGTATTCATAAGGTCGCTTGTCGGCATGGCCATCGTATTTGCCATGGCGCGCGTCGGCATGACGAAAATCGAATTCAACAACCTTCGCCTCCTGGCCTTAAGAGGCGGCCTCGGTGCGCTATCCGTGTTGGCGTACTTCTATTCAATTGATAACACTACGCTCGGCCGCGCGAGTTTCTTCCAGTTTACCTACCCCGCGTGGGGAGCGCTCTTCTCGTTTCTCTTCCTGAAGGAAGCTCTCGGATGGAGGCGTGTCCCCGCGATGCTGTTGACCTTTGCCGGGGCCTACTTGATACTCTTTTCAAACGGCGGTCTTTCACTCGCCGACGTAAACCGAGGTGACATAAGCGGAGTGCTGTGCGGGCTTTTTTCCGGAGCGGCTGTGACCACCGTGCGCGCCTGCCACAAGTACGACTCCACTCACATGATATTTCTCTTTTTTACCGCATCCGCGGTGGTGCTTGGCGGCGCCGTCACGTGGGCTCGCGGCAGTTACGTGCCGCCTGACGCCTCAGGGTGGGCCGTGCTTGTTGCCATCGGCGTCACCGGCACCGTGGCGCAGTTGCTCTTTACAGCCGGATACCGGTATCTTGACGTCGCGGCCGGAGGGTCCATTGCCATGCTCCAGGCGCCGCTGTCGGCGATTGCAGCGTGGGTGATATTCAAGGAAGGCATGGCCGGTCAGTCCATACTTGGCGGAGCATTCGTACTCGCAGGCGGAGCGTTCCTTGCCATGACGTCGCGCGGCGTTCAGCTTGACCATACGCAAAATACACGCGAGGCCGCGGCTCATCACTGACCGCGCCGCTAAAAGGGCAGGATGTCAAGCGCCGTGGCCGCGACCTTCCTCACGCGCCTCGCGGTTATCCTCTCAACGCCGGCGGCGGCCGCATGGCTGTCCGCATAATCGCTGCGATTAAGGTCGAGAATGATCTCGGCGGGCAATGCCACGGTGAAGGGTTTCGCCTTGCCGACGTGAGCCATCGAGCGCTGCGCCGCGTCCCTTATCCGGCTTCGCGCCTCGTCAAGAGGCACACAGACGGCGCTGCTTCTGCCCACTCCGCGTTTGACCGCCGCCGTCTCGACAGGGTTAAAAAACGCGTGCGCCTCGACCACCGCCGCCTCATCTCCACACACCATGACAAGCGGTACGCCGAAATGCCCCGCGCAGAGAGCCCACTGGCCGAGTTCTCCCATGAGACGTCCGTTAACGTAGTAGTTGTGCCACGACACCGAGGACTGCGTGTGGTCGAGAAAGCCGTTCATCGTCCCCGCCATGGCATGGGCGCCCACGAAAAACGTTGCGTCGTACGACGAGTCGAGCGAACTCCACCAGTTGCGGTTGGGCCTCGTATCGCGCGTGGCCCGTTTGTCTATCTTGTCCCACAGGATGTTGTCAACGCCCGACCCGTGCCCGTCGAGGACCATTACATGTGTCGCCCCTCCTGCAAATGCCCCGTCGACCGCGGCGTTTACGTCGCCTGTCAGGTACTCGCGGGCTTCCGTTATGCGCGGGTTGTCGGTGAGGATCATTTCGGGGTTGTCGACTCCGGACACGCCTTCTTGGTCGGTCATGATATAGATTTTCATAATGCCTCCTGGGGACTTGATGCGTTGTGTCGGCACATGAGGCCATTATGAAGGGAGGGGACCGGCTAAGCAAGATTCAAAAGCGCCGGCAATCTACCGTGTGATGTGAAACTTATGCGCAAGACGCCTGGCGAAATGCTCTTCGACGGCGGCCACGAGAAGGAGGCACGCCATAAGCATGGCGCCAGCTGCCTTTGCGTAAAAGACGGCCTCTGTGAAGAAGTCACTGTGCGCATGCGCCCTGTCCATTATGCTGCCGATGTTGCTGAATATGGTCTCGCGAGCCGCGCTTGACAACCGGCCGAATTCCGCAGGTATCGGAGAAATCCCGGCTGCGTCGAGTCCCGCGACAATGAGAAGCACGGCCGCCGCAAGCGCAAAGCCCAGCCAGTGGACGCCTGCTGCCGCCCGCTTCCTGCGGGCTGAAATCGTGCGCACCTCTGAGAGCACATTTGACACCGCCGCGTCAGGAGCTCGAAGCGGCGAGGCCGTCTTAAGAAGGGAATTGACACCGGTCAATTCTGCCGCAAGTGCGCGGCATCCGGCGCATCCGGCCAGATGAGCGCGAACATTCTCGGCGTCGGCGCCCGTGAGTTCGCCGTCGCAGTATTCGTAGAGAAGTGCCTTTATCTCGTCGCAGTTCATGTTATGGCCGCTCCAGGGGAGAGCACTTTGCGCAGTTCGTCCTTACCTCTAAACACATACGTCTTGACCGTCCCGGCCGGTATCCCCATCATATCGGCCGCTTCATCGTAAGTATACCCCATTATGCAGCGAAGCGTAATGGCCGTCCGGTAGTCCGGCGGCAGCGTGGAAAGGGCCTCCTGGACGTCCGTGCCCGCATCTGTCGAGTCGGCGGCGGCATGGTCAAAGCCCTCCTCATGGATGCTTTCGTGCTGGGGGCGCCTGCGCCGGGAGCTTAGTATGTCACGGCTGCGGTTAAGAGCGATGCGATAGAGCCATGTCGAAAATTTCGAATCGCCGCGAAACTTCTTCAGATTGCGAAAAGCGCTGACAAATGTCTCCTGAAAAGCGTCCTGCGCGTCTTCGGCGTTGCCCAATATCCTGTACGCCATGCTGTAGACCATGTCCTTGTGGGCCTCCATGAGCCCCTGGAACGCTCCTTCGTCGCCTTCTACCGCTCTCGCGACAAGCGCAATATCTGAGTCCGTCATCATCTTTCTTGGTATTAGACTCCGGGCGCGGCACACGCGTTTCATAAGATCCGCACAAAAAGTCATTTTACCGCGGTAGTGTCATGCCCCTAAGCAAAATACCTTCGTTTGAAACCCGTTATTGGCTGGCGCCGTCTAACGCTGCGAATTTCGGCACCCCCGACGCAGGCAATCCGGAGCTGGCTATACATAAAGGAGCCAAGAAATGCTGACCGCAATCACAGCCATCACAGCGGTGGCAGTCGCCTGGCGGACATCGCGGCGCCTTCGCGCCCGGGCGTATGGCACGGCAGCACGGGTTGCAGGCAGGGTGCACTGCTGGCTTGTGGCCGGAGCGGGGAAACGCCCCGCGCCCGCGCCTGTCCCGACGGCCGCCGACATAATGCACTGTTGGGTGGCGCTTCACGCATGAACTGATGAATGAAGGAGTAATTTGATGAGTCAGGAAGCAACTATCAACAAGTTCGAAGGAACCGCGGCGACGCCCCGGAGCGAGGCCGAAAGTGCCGCTCGGGGCGTCCAGCCCCTTGCCGAACTCGCTGCCCCAGCGAGACGGCAGGACGGTACACCCTCAGAACATACCGACCCGGCCGACACGGTACGTCTCTTTACACTGGCCGCTGCCTACAAGTTCATGGCGGGCACCCGGACGGGGCTTCACTGATGGAAAGCTGCTGTGAAAACGCCCTCTTTCCTCCCGGACAATTGAAAACGACAACGTTTCCGGCTAAAAAGAAGAGGATTTTCATCTCCCCCGCGCTATACTTTCCCCGAATAACTTCTGGTTTGAAACGGGATGTAAAGAGGCGTCGTCTAATTTTGCGATGATGCGGACAAACGCCTATTTGAGGAGATACGAAAATGCTTACATTAGGGCAGATAGCCGCGGCGATGGGCACATATGCAAGCGGCGGCGCAGGGGAATCCTTGGTGTCTGTCAACAGGGGCACGGCCCGGTTGTCTGACAATGCGATTCCCGCTGGAGCCATAGCGATTTCGATAGTGGCCATGCTGGTGTTTCTGGCTGTGGTAATCGCTATCTTGTGGCTTCTAGGCGGGCGGGCGCGGCGCAGGGAAAGGCTCATCGAACTTGCCATGAAGAACAACCAGCCTGAGATTGCTCAGCAACTTATCGAGAAGAAGTCGGGATTCTGGCGGGTGGTGCTCTGGATTATCCTTGCCGTTGCCGCGCTCAATCTCCTCAGCAGTGCACCGATGCTGGTCTTCATCGGGGCGGGCCTGATTCTGCTTTACATGACGCTCGGCTCCGAAAGACGCGGCCATATACTCAGAGGCGCGGCCGCCAGAACCGGCGACGTACAGGAATGGCTCGCGAAGAAGGCCGACGACAACAAGCCGAAAGATGTTCCCAATAGTGATCCCAATCGCTACAACGATAACCGCGACCAGGGCCACGGGGTCTGACTGCGTCAAAGTGATAGAATAGAAAGCATTACCTCCTTTCACAACCCAGATCCGGCCTGAGGCCGACCGTCAAGAAGACGTCCGGTCCGGGCCGTTTGTGTTTCCGGCGACCAACACGCCTGCAGTGCCATACATTTCAACAAAGGGCTTTCCCGCACACGATGTCTTTGTAACATGGTCATAAGGTGTTACGCGAAATTGCCACAAAAGCTTGCTGGAGGCCCAGAAGAAAATGACTATCGTCCATTGTTTCGTCTTCATAGTTCTTGTCCTTCTTACCGCCTCACCCGTGGCTTTTGCCGCACAGGGGGCGAAGGTCAGGCTCGACCTTTCCGGAATCGCCGCGGGCGGCGAGACGCCCGGGCAAAAAGCCTCCGCTGTCGATGATGCGCGCCTGCAGGCCGAGCTCGCATCAGCGGGGGCGCTTGCACAGGGAAATTTCGTTCCCGATTTCAGGCGTCGTTTGCAGGTGGTCAGGACGTCAAGACCGCCGGTCATTGACGGGCTTCTCGAAGACGAGGCCTGGAAGGACGCGCTTGTTCTCGCCGACTTCACCGTTGCGCAGGCGTTTAACGAAACCGGACTGCCGCGCCCGGCCTCGGACAAGACCGAGGCGCGCGTGCTCTATGATGAAAAGGGTATCTATGTCGCTGTCAGGGCGTGGCAGGACCCGAAAACCATTTATACGACTATAAAGGAAAACGGCTGGCTCAGGCCCGACCTCGACTGGGAAATGGGCGGCGAGGAATGGGCCAATACCGGCTGCGACGAGATCGAGGTCGTCATCGACGGCGAACTCACGATGGCGAGTTACTACATCTTTCACGTTAACCCGGATGGCGTCAGACAGACCCATTACATGCCGCCGGTCCCGACCGAAGGCGGATCTTACAAGCGCGTAGACCCTGTGCTCATCACCGACGACAGGTGGCGCGCAGCCACGAGCCGGGACGAGGCGGGCTGGTGCGCGGAGTTCTTCATCCCCTATGAGTGCTTTGGCTATAGGCAGATGACGGCCGACACCCCTGACGACGTGTATTTTGACATGGTCGAGAACCGCACGGTGATGGGGTTTAACATAAACCGCATAGCCCATGAGAGAAGGGAGCCTTCCACCTGGTCTCCGTCAAAGGGGGCGATGTTCTTCCGCGATGCGGGAAATTTCGGCAACGCGTATTTCAGGGATTTCCCGGCGTCGTTTGATGGCGTCGTGTGCAAGAGCGGAAAAATCGAGTTTGCCTTGCGATCTCGCGCGAGCGATACCTCCGACCTCACAGTGAGAGTCACCGCGAGCGGCCCGGGACAGGGCGAAAAGCGCGAAGAAACGGTTTCCCTCGCGGCGGGCGAGACAAAACGAATGGACATGTCTCTTCCGGCGTTGGTGCCAGGAAGAAGCAAAATCGACCTCCGCATCATCTCCGGCATGGGGGAGACTCTCGACCGTGCGACCTACCTTGTCGATATACCCGAGCCCGTTGTCATAGACGTGATGAAGGACATCCTTTACGAAGGCGAGACGGACTTCCCCGTGCTCGTCACGGTAAACACCGAGGCCGATGAAGTCGTCTACCGCGTCAAAGATGCGAAAGACGCAGTTGCCTCGGAGAAGAGAGCCTCCGTGCCCGGCCGCTCAACGTTGCTCCCGTTTGAGGTCAGTGGTCTCCCGGCAGGGGAGTATGAGTTCCAGGCAGAGGCCTATGCCGCCCGCGTGTCGCTGGGAAAGGCCGTGCAGGCGTTCAGTGTGATGGCTGACCCGTGGGCCGTGGAAATATCCGGAACGGCCGGCGAAGGGCCGAATGCGTCTGGTGTGCCGTCAGGGTTCGCGGTGCTTGCGTCGACTGTAGGAGAGGACCGTCCGGGCGCCGGCTACGATGGAACTACTCCCTACCTTGATGATGCCATGAAAAAGCGCGGATATCTATGGTACGCCGAAACCGCAACGGCCGACTACTCCGGTGCGGGACGCGGACGCCGCCGTGCGGCGTTGCCCCCGAGCGCATTTCCCCGCCGCGCCCAGCTTGACGCTCCGATAAGGGCGTTTGCGGCAGGCGACGAATACGAGGCCGTGTCGTTTGCCATATTCGCGCTGAATGCCCTCAAAAACCCCCGCGTCGAGTTCTCTCCCCTCGCAGGGCCTTCGGGTGCTGCGATAGGCGTCGACCAGATGGACCTTCGCGCCGAGCGCGCCGATACCTATCTCGTCAAGCAGGATACGCTTGCCGACATGCCGGCGATGACCGGGCGAAGGTATTTTCTCACCGTCTACGTAGCGCCGGGCACGCCCGCCGGCAAATACGAAGGTACGCTCACCTTCAAGCATGATGGCGCAGAGCCCGAGACGCGCAAATACAGCCTCATGGTGATGCCGTTTGCGCTTGGCGTCTCGCCGATGACGAACGGCATCTACGGCGGCATGTACGGCGCCGCCGACCGCGAGAGGGACATGGTCGTGGCGGCCGATCTTCTTGCGCACGGGATGGATAACCCTACCTGCTTCCACCTTTACGGCGACCCGCGCAAGGTTATGGTGCATCATCTCCTGTGGGACCTCCCCAAGCCTACCGAGGAAAACTGGCTCGGCGACGGAATCGAGAGATTCAGTGCCCCCATCGACGAGCAGGTGCTCGTGAATCTCAAGGACTCCGGGCTTCGCGGCCCATTCGTCGTGGAGGTCAACTATCTCCTTAGATACCTCCCATGCACGCAGGAAAACGCCGAGTTGTTCGAGGCGTTTATCAGGAGGGTCGAGGCCCTGAGGGTCAAGTATGGCCTTGATGAGTTCACATATCACCTCGTCGACGAGCCGAATAACCACTACACCTATGACGACGGTCGCTATGGCAGGCGCTACGGCATACTGCGGGTAGGGTTCTTCGGCAAGGCCCTCCACGCCGCAGGCGTCAGATCCTACGAGTCGATGAACTCCGCCGGGCGCGGCTACGACATAGGCGAGTCGGTCTACGATGACATGGACATCTGGTGCGCCAATTTCATAAGCGATGACAAGCAGGTCCGCCGTTGGACGACAAACGGCAAGGAACTCTGGCTCTACAACTACGCCGGCGACGGTTGGTGCAAAGGCGCAATGCGTTCGACCTACGGTTTTTATGCCCTGGCCGTCGGCGCCACCGGCGTGACGATATGGCATCATCCGCTCTACGTCGGCTACAACGAAGAGGAACGAAAAGTCTGTGCGCGTTCTTCGTGGGACGCCGCGCGCGAAGGTGTCGACGACACGAGATACGCCGCGCTTCTCATGGATATGATAGAAAAGGCCAAAGCCGCCGGCGGCGGCCGCGCCGCGCTCGCAGAAAAGGCGCAGGCCGACCTCGACCGCATTCTTAGCGCTTATCCCTGGCCGACCGGGCGCAAGGTCGAGTTTGAAAGAAAGCACGATGCCAGCCAGTGGAACAAATGGCGTTGGATTATTGCCGACTGGATAGTGCGGCTTCAAAACGGCCGGTAGGGGGCTTTCTCAGATCATGAGGTCGCCGCCGTTAATATCGATGGCGGCGCCGGTGATATAGTCGGACTCGCGCGACGCGAGAAAGAGCACAAGGTCGGCCGCTTCCTCCGGCAGGCCCAGGCGGCTTATCGGGAAAGACGCTTCGTATTTGGCGAGTTGTTCGGCTGAGCTGTTCTTGCGTACCATCTCCGTGTCGATAAGCCCCGGGCAAATGGCGTTGACGGTGATGCCGAACGGGGCCATTTCCTTGGCCACCGCGCGGTTGAGGCCCAGAAGCGCCGTCTTGGCCGTGGTGTAGTGCGCGCCGCCGAGTGTGGACACGGTCTTTCCCGCCGATGAAGAGAAGTTTACAACCTTGCCCCACGCGTTTCTTATCATGTGGGGCAGCACGGCCTTTGTCACGAGAAACGCTCCTCGCACCGTAACGTCCATCACGAAGTCCCATTCCTCCTCGGTGATGTCGAGAAAACGTGTCGGCCTGAGTACGCCCGCGTTGTTTATGAGTATGGAGAGTCTGCCGAGAGATTCGACGGCGGTGTCGACCATCTTCGTCACTTGGGCGGCGCTCGTGATGTCTGCCGGGACGGCTACGCTGCGCCTGCCAAGCGCACGGACGGCCTCTGCAGTGTCGCACGCGCCGTCGGCGTTTATGTCATTTACTGCGACGTCCGCGCCCGCGCCGGCCAGGCGAAGAGCCACCGCCCTGCCCATGCCGCGCCATGCGCCTGTTACAAGGGCGACTTCGCCCGTGAGATCGCGTTTATCCTGTGCCATCGCTTGAGCCCCCTCGTCACCCGCGCTATTTCATCTGCGGGACGACGATGCCTTTGAGGATGACCTTCTGCGCCGCGATAAACACCAGAAGCGTCGGCAGGCTCGCAAGCACCAGTCCCGCCATCACCAGATGCGTCGCGCGGTCGCCCTGGTACTGATATAAAAAGACCATGATGGTCCAGTACTTGGGATTCTGGCAGACGATGAACGCCCACATGAACTGCCCGTACGCCAGCGTAAACGCCCCGAGCGCTATGACCGCCAGTATCGGCGTCGTCAGCGGCAGCGCGATTCGATAAAACATTTGGACTTCGCTCGCGCCGTCAATGAGTCCGGCCTCAAAGAGTTCCTGCGGCAGGCTGTCGAAGAATCCCTTGAGAAGGAATATCGAATAGCCGTTGGCCAGCGATGGCAGTATGAGCGCCCAGTATGTATTGAGCAGGCGTGCGTCTTTCAGAAGCAGAAAGTTTGGAATCTGCGTTACCGCCAGCGGAAATGCCATCGTGGCCAGCAGAAAGAGAAGTATGCTGTTGGCAAAGGAAAGCTGGAAACGCGAAAGCGCGTAAGCGCATAGCGGATTGACCGTGAGCGAAGCGATAATCATCGCCGCGCAGAGGACGAGCGTATTCATAAACGCCCGCCCTCG
>CALMGO010000383.1 GCA_937863625.1 uncultured bacterium | reverse complement strand
ACGCCAACGTAATCTATATCAACGCGAGCACGGTTCCCGGCGCGACCATCGGCGGCATCTACAAGACCACAGACGGCGGCGGAAACTGGCAGCGGCTGCTGGCGGACGAGGACTTCGCCAAGTGGTGTGCGCCGAGTTACTTCGAGGGCTCGACTGTGAACCTGCATCCGGACGACTCCAATATCGTGTACGTCGGCACCGAGTCGCACGGCCTGTGGTATTCGACAGATGCAGGCAAGACGTGGAAGGTGTACGAGAGTTTCCCGTTCAGTTCGCCGCAGAATGTTGCCTTTGAGCCGTCGGACCACAAGAAAATCGTTGTGACCACTTTCGGCGGAGGCCTCTGGAGGGGCGCGTATTTGCCGGAGTCGAAATAGCGTCATCCGTGGAGCATGGGAAAGCAGACATGCGCGCGAAATCAGCACGCTGAACTCACTGTGTGGGGACTTCCGACAGTCGGCGCATGAGACAGGGAGAGAAACGTGAGGACGTGCATTAGTGTTATCGCAGGGGCGGCGCTGATTGCGTTCGTTTCGGTTCTTCCCGCAGTCGCGCAGGACACTCCAGCGGCCTCCGGTGAGGTCACGCTCAAGGGCATGGTGTTAAATAACGTCCACACCGGAGAGCGAGAGCCGAGTGTCTGCATCTATGTCCTTGACGGCCCGGCCGACATCAAGGCCGAGTTTGACAAGATCATGGCCGACTGTTACCCCGAAAAGGGCCTCGACGGTGACGCGGCGCGCAAACTGATGGACGAATTCACCGCCAATCTCCGGTACTTCATAGACGGCCCAATTGCCGACAAACTGCGCGAGGACGCGACCTATAACGCACGCCAGGTGCGCGCGGTCACCGGCGTCATACACGAAAAGGATGGCAAAAAGTGGATTACCGCGAGCAAGTGCGAGGACTCCACATTTGACTATCCCGCGATCATGCTTGCACCTGACAAGCCCTTTGTCATGCCGGATCGCGAGCCGCTCACGCTCAAGGTCAGCGACGCATTGTCCATCAAATGCATTTTCGCGCCTGCCGGCAAATTCTTCATGGGTGAGCCGTATTACATGTGCCCCCATTGGCAGGAAGACCCGCCTCACATGGTCACGCTGACCAAAGGGTACTACATGGGCGAGTGTCCCGTGACGTGGGAGATTTATAACGCGGTCACCGGCGCCGCCGCTGTTGAGGGGCAGGCTGCACAGTCTCCTGCAAACGTCTCGTGCGCGGATATGTATGATTTCTGCCGCATGCTCTCGGAGAAATCCGGCAGGACGGTGCGGATACCCGCCGCCGCCGAGTGGGACTACGCAGCGCGCGTGGGGACTTCCAATCCGCCGTTTGCCGCAAAGTACGCATCCCAGGCGGGCGACGTAAACAAAGGGGTCAAATCCGGCACGCCGAACGCGTGGGGCTTTTACGACATGTTCAGCACGGGTTGGGAGCGCGTCAGCGACAGTTCGAGCGTACTCGACCGGCATGACACGACAGACCCTACTCACATCCCGCCCGAAGACGCCGGCCTGGCCGACAAACATGCAAGCCACGGCCACATGGCCAAGGGCAACTCCGGCTACGCGATAGGCGAGTTCGAATACATTCAGAGCGAGCCGTGCGACCCTGCCGTGTACCCCGGTATCGTGAGGTTCAGAGTTGTAGTCGAGGATTAGCCCGGTACGCCGCTAATATGCGCGTCCCGACAGGCGAAGCGCGGACAATACGTCCTTGCGATTCCTGACGAAAAGCTGCAGACTCTGCCCGGACTCATCCGATGACGGACTTGGAGGGGGACCCGACTGCCGGTGGGGCAGGGCGGGGCAATCTCGACTCAGGCCAATGCAGAGGGGGATCATGGGACAGTACAGTCACCTTATCATGCCGGGGGCAGCGTCGCCGCTTAGCGGTGTTCCATTTCACAAGGACACCGATGCGGTGCAGCGCATTGCATGGCCGGGCTTTCCCGTGCATATTGCCATGCATTATATCGAGGGCGTGGCGGACATGCCTGAGCGTTATGTCCTGCCGCACTGCCACGAGCATCCCGAGATAAACGTCATGGCGAGCGAGACCGAGCTCGAGTACGAGATCATGCTCGGCGACGAGGTCTACACGGTAAAGGCGCCGTGCGCCGTATGGATACCCGAAGGACTCTCACACGCCACAAACGTCATATCCGGCAGCGGACATTTCGTCTGCGTCCTATTGGGCGGCGGCTACGAGGCAAAGGGGGCATAGCGCCGCGCCGGGCGAGTCTGCGGTACCAGTGAAAGGTCGCCACATGCGCAGCCTTACCCGCCCGAGACCCTGCCTGCCGAAGCCGTTGGTCAGAAGGCGCCAACCACGCGAAGCCACATACCGAGGGGAATTTCTCATTTCTTGCGAAAATGGGGCTTGAATTCGTGTTTCGGGGGTGGTAGTATCCCGCCTTGTTGCCCGGCCATGCATACCCACCATGAACTGCCTCAGCGAAAGCGACCAGGGTGTTTCTGTTACACGTAACGGACAAGGAGTTAGCGTGGATTACGCGAATGGCGTGGTTTTCTCTGGAGCGAACGGAGACTTTTGGTGGGCAAAAAGAGGTCTCTTTCGCACTGCCCTCGCGCCGCATAGCCGTGTGACGCGCGGAGCATGGAAATGCGCGTCTCCAACTACCGTAGAGATGCGGACGCGACTGAGTTGCATCACGGTTGCTTCGCCTCGCCGCGGAGGTGCCCAGGCCAATCCGCATAGGACTTGGCCACATGACTGGGCGCTTGTCACATTAGGTGAAACACGCAAGAGACATTAGGCGAATACATGACGACACGGTTCCTCACGATATTGCACATATCTGACCTGCACATCAGTTCGGCCAATGATGCCGCTCGGCAAGCACTGCAGCGGACAGTCTTTGACAGATTCTGGGACTATATAAGAGCGTGGAAACAAGATCCTAAGGAAGTGCAGCCAGACATGATAATCGCGACTGGCGACCTTGCGCGTACCGGCAGTGAATCAGAATACGGATTAGGAATCACGGGC
This sequence comes from uncultured bacterium, assembly GCA_937863625.1. Classification (GTDB taxonomy): domain Bacteria; phylum Planctomycetota; class DG-23; order SLPQ01; family SLPQ01; genus CALMGO01. The sequence goes on along the minus strand of CALMGO010000383.1, from coordinate 365 downwards.
GGCGCAACTGCGAGCGACAAGTCAGTTGACGCTTTCCTGACCAGACTCTGCACGGAGTTTAGCCTGCCACGGAATCGTGTCGTTCTTACGCCAGGCAATCACGATGTTGACCGCACACTGATGACACCTATACATGCGAAGGGCGACCTAGACGTAATCTCGGACAAAGTAACACTTGCCGAGTTGTTTTTCAACAAAACGATGTGCGGCACTCGAGAAGACATTTTCCGAAGGCTGAATCCTTTCATTCAATTTTACCGGCACTTCATGGGGATTCCGTCGAGCAGTGAGTGCGAGGACAATATAAACCTGCTATATGCACCAACTCGCTTGGGATTTGCTGATGGTCTGCCTGTTGACGTATC
>CALMGO010000382.1 GCA_937863625.1 uncultured bacterium | reverse complement strand
CAAGGTCACTTCGGGTGCGGATGGCCATGCGTCCGGCGAAGTAGGCGAAAATGGTGTCCATGAAGGCCCCGGCACGATTCTCCAGCACCATGTTGCCGCCTACTGTTATCATCAGCGCCAGGGTCCCCCACGTGAAGAGGCTCACAGTTAGCACGTCAATCCGGTTGAGCCGCAGCACTGTTGAGAAAGAGCGGTCAAGGATGACTCGCAACAGCAGCACCAGCACAACGCACCTGCCGGCGGTGAAGTCCACCGTGCCGAGCGGGAGTGTCAAGTACGTCGGATAGAGAGTCAACACCGCCACATACACGACAAGACCGTACCTCGGCTTGAGCATGACTATCAACACGCATGCTACGGCGACAACTATGAGCGTTAGGGATTGCATTCTGTTCTCTACCCTCAGTAGTAGTCTGCGTTAAAGCGCTGCCTCACAATCGTGCGAATGCCCGCGGCGCGCCCGCGCACAAACCCGGCAAAAGCACGCTGGAATTCAAAAACAGTTGAATACGTATAACGCCGGCGGCAGACGTCGGCAGTCCGAAGAGAGAGTTTGTCCTCGCTGCGACGCATGACATCTTCGGGGGCGGAGGTAACAGCTATAGCGCCCGCTGCCGCCGCCTGGGAAAGGATTTCGCGTCCGGCCGACGTCCGCGCAGCGACGAAGCTCATCCCCTGCCCGGCAAGTCCGGCTTTGCCCATACCCCAGGGGTCACCTACTGAAATATCAGCATTGGCCGCCCTCCCGTCGCCGCAGAGAAAGCATGCGAGGGCGCACGTGCCCGCCGCCAGGAAGTCCCATGCATCCCTATATGGCAATTGCAGAAGCACACGCGCTCCAGCGGTCGCAGTGAAGTATCCGGGCCAGCCACCGCCTCGAAACTGTATCCCCGTCACATCTTCGGGGTCGACGCCGTGCCGACGCAGAAACTCGCCCGTCCGGTCTCTGTCGGGCGTCTGTGCGCAGAACAACCCTATCGCGAGTTTGACCCGATCCCTGAGAACCGGGAGACGCTCCTGGGCCTTGCGAAGGGCGCTTACTTCACACCCCTTTCCCACGAATACGTAGTTGCCGGGATTGCTTAGAATGTATTTCAGCCCCCGGCATGCCGAGGCCGGGAGATAGCGCGACCCTCTGGCGGATTCGACCTGGGAACCCGATGTCGCGACAGTCGTCCTGCTGTGGAGAGGACGATTTTCATCGGCGGCCACGAGGACCGCTCCGTCGCATGCTCCGGTGTCAAGCAGCCACCGGACAAGGCCGGTCACAAGACCGCCACTGGCAGCGTCACGCCTGTTTGAGTCGTCATTCGACCACGCAAGGCTATAGCCGATGGCTCCGTCTGAAGGCGCCGGCGTCTGCAAGGCTCCACTGCGCATTAGAGCGCCGGGGCAGATCTGCAGGCACAGTCCGCATTGCACGCAGGCACTCTCATTTACCTGCGCCGAATTGTAATGACGACCTTCCACGATAGTGACGGCGGCGTGAGGGCACACGGCCTCGCAAGCGCCGCAACCGCAGCACAGGCGGCTCTTTACAACAGCGCTGACGTTGCGGGCAGCACTCATGTTGCTTCCCCCAGACCGCACAGCGTCTCAAAGACACCTGTCAGGTCGCGAGCAATCTTCGGCAGGTTTCCCTGCACTGTCGCAGCAGTCTCGTCACGGCGAGCAAACTCCAGTGCTATGTGTCTTAGAATCACATCTGTGGCGAGTGAACGCACATCGAGCACGAGGGAGCCCACGCCGAGAGTCTCAAATACGCCGCGGAATTTCCTGCTGTAGGCTATGCCGACAGCAGGCACGCCCTGTGAAAGCGCCGCAATGCATGAATGCATGCGAGACCCGACAAAGAACGAGCATTGTCCGATAAGGTATTTGACACCAGCAGCGCCGGGATTGTCTTTCACAATAAGCACGCGGACTCGCTCGTCCTCGGAAAGGCGTGAGACTACCGTTTCGCAGGCGTCGACGTCGTCTTCCATCTTCCAGGCCCCCGCAGTTATGACATGCGGGACGACCATGACAAATACATCCTCGTTACGAAGGAATGCTCTGACCATCTCCACGTGAAGCCCGAGGTAGTCAGCGTTGAGGCCAAACTGATCGGAGCCCGTGTATCCGCCGGACATCAGAAGGCCGCTGACGTTTATTCCGATGAGGGTGTGGGACTTCGACAGCATTCGAAAGCGTTCGGCGAGCGCCGCGTCGGGCGGCGACGACTTCATCAGAAATCCCACGTCGGGGGCAAAAGCCAGCCTATCCTTCATATCAGAGCGCGCTGTACGCCTCGCCTCCTCGATCCCCTCAAGGTCTCTTGTGTACACAACCGCCGCCCGTCTCAAAATGAACCGGGCCAGAGTCTTGGAGAGCGGACGATTGAAAGGCCCTATTGTCTGGGGCAGAAGTACAAGCGGTTTGCCGGCAAAGAGAACAAGACACTTGAAGAGCGTCTGGATTACCATCCTGCGCATGCCATAAATATCCGTAAAGCTGTCACCTCCTGACAAATCGGCGACCACATCAGCCTCCCACAGCGCCGCCAATGTCCGGCTGAGAGACACAATGCGACGTGACACGCGCTTAATGGGGAGGATTGTCGCCAGCATACACAGGACATACATCACCAGTACGTGATTAGCCGTGAGGATGTTCCTGCCGTAGCGAATCGGCAGTATCTCGATATCGCGAGGCCTGTCGTCAACGGCTACGGTGATGACATCCGGCTTCTTTGCGGCTCCGCTGATCACCGTAACGACAGCCTCGGCATCCCTGGCGAAAATCCCAGTCAGGGCTCCGTGAGCAAGGGCGCTTACGCCAAGGTTGCCGGTGGAAAAAGACGCCCCCATCAGTGCTATTCTTGTGGGTCTGTCGCAAGATGTCGTCATTAGAATGGGTCTCTTCCTACTTTCCACTCGTGGCGGTACGCCCAGATCGCTTGACCGCCTCCATGATGCACCTTTCAAATGTGTCACCGGCCCGCGGCCAGGAATAGGCGTTTGCAGTCCTGTAGCCTTCGGCGATTATGCGGTCTCTGAGCTCCTCGTCGGCAAGCAGCGTCGTCGTCCTGTCGACAATTGCTTCAACATCGCCGACCGGCACGAGAAAGCCATTTACTCCGTCTCTGATTATCTCTCCGGGGCCGCCACAGTCGGTGCTCACCACCGCACATCCGCACGCCATTGCCTCGAGAATAGGCAGCCCGAAACCTTCAGATGCGCTGGCGCAAATCCAGACCTTTGAGCGGCCATAGTAACTTCTTATTGTCTTTAGAATAGGGTGCCGGCTGTAATGCGCATTTCCCAGGCCTCGAGGCCGCCTGTAGAGGCCGAATACATATTGAGGCACTTCCGGCATGTCGTCGGCCATCCTCGCAAACACGGC
>CALMGO010000381.1 GCA_937863625.1 uncultured bacterium | reverse complement strand
GCACCCGGTCGACTCCTCGGAGATGGCGTTTAACGCAGCCGGCTCTATGGCGCTCCGCATGGCCCTCGAAAAGGCCGGAACGAGGCTTCTGGAGCCGATTATGCGACTTGAGGTGAGAGTCCCGGAGGAGTACCTCGGGGACTGCATAAACGACCTATCGAGCCGCAGGGCCGAGATTTCGGAGCTTGATACCAAGGGTAAGGTACGCGTAGTTCACTGCCTGGCGCCCCTTCGCAATATGTTCGGCTACGCGAGCCGCCTGAGAAGCCTCACGCAGGGCAGGGGCAATTACTCGATGGAACCGGCCAAATACGCCGGAGCGCCGCAGGAAGTCCTCGACAGCCTGATGTTTTAGGCCGGTTGCCGCCTGCCGGATTCCAGTGCTGATCGGCGTGGAGGCGTAAATGGGGGCGGAGTTTGGAAAATTAGGACCGGGTATCCGGAATTCTTTTGACATAGGGTTCGTTTTTAGTAAACTTGTGGTTTTCCCGATTGGGCCAACCCTCGAGTACTACAAAGCGGTCACGAAAGTGAAGGCCGGGGGGCATTAGTGTCCCCGAAAGCGGCGCCTGGAGGAAGGTTGATGGAGGAGAACAAGATTCGGATCAGGATGGAAGCGTATGACCACCACATCCTGGATCAGTCCTCGGCCGAGATAGTCGAGACGGCCAAGCGCACCGGCGCCAGGGTTTCCGGGCCGGTTCCGCTGCCCACACGCATTGAGAGATACACGGTGCTTCGCAGCCCGCACATCGACAAGAAGTCGCGCGAGCAGTTTGAGATCAGGACGCACAAGCGCCTGATCGATATCAGCGAGCCAACCGCAAAAACCGTCGACGCCCTCGGCAAGGTTGAGGTTCCCGCCGGGGTGTTCATTAAGATAAAAGCATAGCGACCGGATTTGAGGAAACGATGATCACCAGCATCCTCGGCAGAAAAGTTGGAATGACGCAGATTTTCGACGCAGTCGGAAACATGGTCCCTGTCACGGTCGTCGAGGCCGGACCGTGCGTCATCTCACAGGTAAAGACCGCTCAGAGCGACGGATATGAGGCGCTGCAGTTGGCATTCTCCGACAAGAAGGCCAAGCACACCACGAAGCCTCTTCTGGGGCACTTCGGAAAATCCGGTTCGACCCCCAAGGCCTTTGTGCGCGAAGTGCCGTCAGACGGCGAGCCGCACGAAGCGGGCGACAAAGTGACCGTCGAGATTTTCGCCGACGTTCACCACATCGATGTCACCGGTACTTCCAAGGGCAAGGGTTTCGCCGGCGTCGTCAAGAGATGGCACTTTGCCGGACAGCCCGCCACGCACGGCGCAATGGGCCTTCGCGTTCCCGGCTCCATCGGCCAGTCGGCCTATCCTTCGAGAGTCCTCAAGGGCACCCGTATGGGCGGCCACATGGGCGACGCGCGCGTCACCATTCGCGGCCAGGAGCTTGTCCGCATAGACGCCGAGCGCAATCTGCTTTTTATCAAGGGGCAGGTCCCCGGCGCGGACGGCGGTTTTGTAATGGTAACCAAGTCCCCCGAGTGGGTGGCTAAGCGTAAGAAACAGACCTTCACTACTCAAGCGTCTTAAGTTAGCAAGGGCTCGGCGATGATAGAGGTAAAGGCATACAATCAGGATGGAAAGCCCGACGGGGCGATCAGCGTTCCCGAAGATGCTTTCGGCGGCACGGTGCGCAAGCAGCTCCTTCGCGACGCGATCGTGATGTACGAGGCCAACATGCGCCAGGGCAACGCCAGCGTCAAGAGACGCGGCGAGGTCCGCGGCTCCACGCGCAAGCTCTACCGCCAGAAGCATACCGGTCGCGCGCGAGTCGGCGATGCTCGCAGCCCCATCAGGAAGGGCGGCGGCAGCGTGTTCGGCCCGAAGCCGCGCGACTATTCGTACTCCCTCCCCAAAAAGGCCCTCAAGGCCGCGCTCGACAGCGCCATCCTCGCCAAGCTCCTCGATGATGAAGTCATCGTGGCCGATTGCAGAGTTTCCGATGCGCCGAGGACGAAGGCCGTCGCCGCTTACATGGCAGCTGTCGGCATCAAGCCCGGCACGACAGTCCTCTATATTACTCCCGAACTTGACGCCGTTTTCTACAAGAGCGCCCGAAACATCCGCGGCGTCGAAACTAAGCCCCTGTCGGATATCAACGCCTACGCCGTCGTACGCCCCTCTATGGTGGTGTTTGCGCGCAACGCGTTTGAGAAACTCCTGGAGGAGCGGCGGTGAAGAGCGAACTCTACAGTATACTCATCAGGCCCATCATGACCGAAAAGGTCGTGAGCGCTTCGCAGTCAACCAACACGTACGCTTTCGAGGTGCCGGTTTCGGCGAACAAGATCGAAATCCGCCGCGCTGTTGAGCAGGCGTTCAAGGTCAAGGTCGTCGGAGTGCGCACCGCCATGCAGCATGGAGGCACGAGGCGTTTCGGATACAGGCGTGTTACCCAGCCCGACGTAAAGCGCGCTTACGTAACGCTTGCCGAAGGCGATCGCATAGATCTTTTGTAGCGCAATCATGGGCCGGGCGGCGGACAGGAAGAAGCGCTTGGCCCGGATGGTTAAGGCCGCGGCGGTACTGGCGGCGGCAGTAGCGTTAACCGGCGTCTTTGTGGCCGAGTTCGGACACGTAAGAGGCCGTTCGATGGAGGCAGCCCTGCGCAACGGCGACAGGGTGGTCTTTGAAAAGATAACTCCGCGATTGGGCGGGCCCCAAAGGTTCGACATAGTCGCCTTCAAGGCGCCCAATGATCCTGATACGATTTACATCAAGAGGGTCATCGGGCTCGGCGACGACGTCGTAGAGATACGAGGAGGGCGTCTGCTGGTCAACGCGGTCGAGGTTTCGCCGCCGGAAGGCATGTCCCTGGGGGACATCGCGTTCGGGCCGGCAGCCGTCAGCCACGCGCATTATTTCGTGCTTGGCGACAACCTGGCCGAGTCGGTTGACAGCAGGGAATGGGGATCAGTGCCGCGGGACTATGTTCTGGGTCGAGTGGTACTGAGGTTCTGGCCGGTCGGGAGTTGGCGATTATTCAGGCGCACAAGCGCGAATCTAAAGGGAAGTCAAGATGGCGATTAAAGAGTACAAAAGAACATCAAACGGGCGTCGCAACATGTCGGTCATAGACAATAGCGACCTCACGAAGAAGAACCCGGAAAAGAGCCTTGTCGAAAGGCTCCGCAAGACCGGCGGGCGCAACAACGAAGGCAAGATCACCGCAAAGCATCGCGGCGGCGGCGCTCGCAGACTTTACAGGCTTATCGATTTCAAGCGCACCAAGGACGATATCCCGGGTAAGGTCACGGCCATCGAGTACGATCCCAACCGCAGCGTGAGGATCGCTCTGGTCGTATACGCCGACGGCGAGAAGCGCTACATCCTCGCCCCTGTCGGTCTCAATGTCGGTGATGCAGTGGCCAACGGCCCGAAGTCCGAGCCGAAGACGGGCAACTGCCTGCCGCTCTCATCGATCCCGCTCGGAATGGCGATTCACAATGTCGAGATGACTCCAGGCCGCGGCGGACAGCTTGTGCGTTCGGCGGGCGTGGCGGCGACGCTGGCCGCTCGCGACGGCGATTACGCGCAGATCGTGCTTCCTTCCGGGGAGACCCGCAGGGTGCACGTGACGTGCCGCGCCACCATCGGCCAGTTGGGCAATACCGATTACAACCTCACGCGCGTGGGCAAGGCCGGCAAGTCGCGCCATATGGGCCGCCGTCCGCATGTGCGCGGCACCGCCATGAACCCCATCGACCATCCGATGGGCGGCGGCGAAGGGCGCACCAAGGGCGGACGCCATCCCGTCAGCGCCACGGGCAAACTCGCAAAGGGCGGAAAGACGCGCAATCCGCGGAAGGTTTCCAGCAGGTTCATTATTCGTAAGCGTACGAAGAAATAAAAGGACACTGAGTCTATGGGACGTTCGACAAAAAAAGGGCCGTTTGTAGATCCGAAGTTGCTCGACAAGATCAGCAAACAGAAGGACACCGGAGACCGCGAACCGGTCAAGACCTGGTCGCGCGCGTCAACGATAGTGCCGGAGTTCGTGTCGCACACGTTCAACGTGCACAACGGCCGGAACTTCATCCGGGTCTTCGTCACCGAGGAAATGGTCGGGCACAAGTTGGGCGAGTTCGCCCTCACGAGAACTTTCAGGGGCCACAGCGGCAAAAAGGCGCGCGAGGCCGCAAAGTAAGGGTTGGATAGATGGCTATTGCAAAACACAGATTTGCGCGGATTTCGCCGACAAAGGCGCGCCCGGTTGCGCGCATGGTGCAGGGTATGTCCGTGACGCGCGCGCTCGAGACGCTCAAGTACAACGCGAAGCGCGGCGCCAGGCTTATTGAAAAGGTCATGCGTTCAGCGCTTGCAAACGCCGGCGCCGAGGCCGACCCCGACGCCATGTATGTGCAGAGTGTCACCGTCGACAACGGCCCCATTGCGCTCGGTACGAAGCGTTTCATCCCCGTCAGCCGCGGGATGGCGCATCCGATTCGCAAGCGCACGAGCCATATTGTGGTCAAGATTGAGAACATCAGTTCCCAAGAGGAGCAGTAATGGGTCAGAAAGTTCTGCCTACGGGGCTTCGCCTCGGAATTACCGAGGACTGGCGCAGCCGCTGGTACGCCACAAAGGACCAGTTCAAGGGTATCCTCATTGAGGACCACCGCCTGCGCGAGTATATCAAGAAGCGCTACAAGTTCGCCGGAATCCCCAAGATCGAGATAGAGCGCAAGGGGGAAGAGGTCAATGTCCTCCTCAACTGCGCCCGTCCCGGTCTCATCATCGGCCGCAAGGGCGCCGAGATTGACAAGCTCCGCGGCGAGCTTGAGGCCCTTACCGCCAAGAAGATAAACATCAACATAATCGAGGTGACAAAGCCCGAGGTCGACTCGCAGCTGGTCGCCGAAGGCATCGCAGAGCAGATCGAGAAGAGGGCGAGTTTCCGCCGCACGATGAAGAAGGCCATAGAAATGGCCAGGCAGTCCGGCGCGCTCGGAATCAAGATCATCCTCTCCGGCAGGCTCGCAGGCGCGGAAATCGCCCGCAGGGAAGTCCAGAGCGAGGGCAGCATACCGCTGCACACGCTGTGTGCCCGCATAGACTACGGTTTTGCGGTGGCCAACACCACGTACGGCACCATCGGCGTTAAAGTGTGGATTTACAAGGGCAGGGTAAAGAAGGTCCGGGAGAAGTCAAATGGCGTTGATGCCAAAACGCGTTAAGTTTCGCAAGACTCAGCGCGGCAAATGTGCAGGAAAAGCGATGCGCGGCAACGCGGTCTCCTTTGGGGACTACGGGCTGCAGACGCTTGAGTCGGGCTGGATAAGCGCAAGGCAGATAGAGGCCGGGCGCGTCGCGGTGACGCACTTTCTCGGCCGCGAGGGCAAGCTGTGGGTCAGGATTTTCCCGCATAAGAGCGTTACCAAGAAACCTCTTGAAACGCGTATGGGAAAAGGCAAGGGCGAGCCGGAGATGTACGTCGCGGTCGTCAAGGAAGGCACGGTTCTTTATGAACTCGCCGGCGTTCCCGAGGACGTGGCCAAGGAGACGCTCGCGCGCTGCGCTCACAAGATGCCCCTGAGGATGCGTTTCGTAAAGCGGAGACATTTCTAATGAAGGCGAAGGAAATCAGGGAACTCTCCGACGAGGAGAGGGCCGTCGAACTGAACAACCTGCGGGAGCAGATATTCAGGCTCCGTTTTAAGCAGGTCGCTGAGAATACGCACAACGCGCCGGAGATAGCCAGAATCCGCCGGGATATTGCGCGCGTGCTCACCATCCAGCGCGAACGTGAACTTCTCGCACAAAAGGGATAGAAAATGGTAACGCGTTCGAATAAGAAAAGTGAAGTCGGCGTAGTCTCCAGCGACAAGATGGAAAAGACCATCATCGTCCAGGTTGACCGCATGATGGAGCACCCCAAGTACGGTAAACGGATTCGCCGCATGACCAGGTATTACGCCCACGACGAAAATCGCGAGGCGAAGATTGGCGACAAGGTGGAAATCGCTGAGACACGGCCGCTCTCCAAGAGCAAGCGTTGGCGTCTCGTTCGGATAGTTGAGAAGGCATAGTAATCTCCGCGGAGTTTTTCTTATGATAATGATGCAGACAATGCTGGACGTGGCCGACAACTCCGGAGCCAAAAGCCTCCGGTGCATAACAGTGCTCGGCTCATGGAAGAGAAAATACGGCCACGTCGGGGACATCGTGGTCTGCTCCGTCAGATCCGCCATCCCCAACAGCGAGGTCAAGGCGGGCGACGTCGTCAAGGCCGTCGTAGTCAGAACGAAGTCGGCCTTAAGGCGCGAGGACGGCTCGTACGTCAGGTTTGACTCCAACGCCGCCGTCATCATCGATGCGGATCAGAACCCCCGTGGGACGCGCATTTTCGGCGCGGTCGCCAGGGAACTCAGGCAGAAGAACTTTATGAAAATTATCTCGCTGGCCTCGGAAGTGGTATAGGCCTGGAGGCTTTTTTTATGCTGGACGTCAGAAAAAACGATACGGTTATAATGCTCGCCGGCGACGACAAGGGCAAGCGCGGCAGGGTTCTCTCCGTTATGCGCGAGAGAAATCGCGTCCTCGTCGAAGGCGTTAACTACATCTGGAGGCACGTGCGTCCCAGCCAGAAGAATCCGCAGGGCGGCCGCGTTCAGAAGGAACAGTCCGTGGCCATGTCCAACGTGATGCTGGTTTGTCCCGAATGCAACGCCGGCCGCAAGTCAACCACTACCGGCACCGGCCGCACCAAGGCCCGCGTCTGCGCCACGTGCGGACACGCGATTACGGCCGGCAAGTAAGGGGTACACTGAAGATGGCAAGGTTGCTCGATAAGTACAAAAGTGAAATAGTACCGGCGCTCATGACTGAGTTTGCGCTCACCAATAAGCTCGCCGTCCCCAAGATCGACAAGGTCGTCGTCTCGATGGGTGTCGGACGCGCCACTATGGAGCGTAAGCGCCTCGAAGACGCGGTCAGGGACCTCACGGTTATCGCCGGACAGAAACCCAAGATAACCCGCGCCAAGAAGTCCGTGTCGAACTTCAAGCTGCGCGAGGGTATGGAAGTCGGTTGCATGGTCACCCTGCGGGGCGCGAGGATGTACGAATTTCTCGACCGGCTGATGAACGTGGCCATGCCGCGTATACGCGACTTCAGAGGCGTGACGCGCGCCTTTGACCGCGCCGGCAACTACAGCCTCGGTGTGGCTGATATATCTATCTTCCCCGAGGTCAACATGGACAACATCGAGTGGCAGCAGGGCCTCAACGTAACGCTCGCCGTCGCCAACAGCGACGCGGCAAAGACCGGCCGCATGCTCGAACTCTTTGGAATGCCGTTCAGGAGGTAGGAAAAAAAGCATGGCAAGCAAAATGGACTTCGAAAAAACTAAGATGACGCCGAAATTCCCCGGCAGGCAGCACAACCGGTGCGGCATCTGCGGACGTTCGCGCGCGTACTACCGCAAGTTCGGCATTTGCAGAATATGTTTCAGAACAATGGCCTCCCAGGGGCTGATCCCGGGCGTTCGCAAGGCCAGTTGGTAAGAGCCTTAAAGGGAGCACGATAAATGACTATGACCGACCCGATTGCGGACCTGCTGACCAGGATTCGTAACGCCGTCCGCAACAGTTCCAAGTCTGTTGACTGCCCGACCTCCAAGGTCAAGGAGGCTATCGCCGCCGTCCTCAAGGCTGAAGGCTTCATTGAGGATTTTCGCATCGCCGATAGCGCCCCCTCCAAGACGCTGCGTATTTATCTTAAGTACGGGTCGGATGGTGAAAAAGTTATCACGAAGATTGAAAGATCCTCCAAGCCCGGCCGCCGCCTCTACAGGGGCGCCGGCGAGATACCGAGGATTATGGACGGGCTTGGGATTTCGATCCTCTCGACGTCGGTAGGCGTCTTGAGTGACCGCCGCTGCCGCGAGCTCAACGTTGGCGGCGAGCTTTTGTGTACTGTTTGCTAAAGACAGGAGTCTTGAGATGAGTCGTGTAGGTAAACAGCCGGTCAAAGTGCCTTCCGGCGTTAAGGTGGAGATAAAGAAGACCGCCATCAAGGCCGAAGGGCCCAAGGGTGTTCTCGAACAGCCCTTTCCGGCCGACATGAAGGTGAACTTCGACAAGGACGCCGGCGAGATACACGTGGTCCGGCCGACCGATTCGAACCGCCACCGGGCGCTGCACGGTCTCACGCAGAGGCTCGTGGATAACGCCGTCGTCGGCGTATCGGCGGGTTTTCAGAAGAAGCTCCAGATCGTAGGCATCGGCTACAACGCCAAGATCCAGGGCAAGGAAGTCGTTCTTTCCGTCGGCTTTGCCAACCAGGTACATATGCCGATTCCCGCGGGGCTCTCTGTTGAGACGCCGGTCCCGACGCAGGTAATCGTTTCGGGATGCGACAAGCAGAAGGTCGGCCAGTTCGCCGCCGAGATACGAAAGATCCGTCCGCCGGAGCCGTACAAGGGCAAAGGCATCAGGTACGATGGAGAGCACGTGAGGCGCAAGGCCGGCAAGGCGTTCGCCGGAAGCGGCCAGTAGGCAGGCTCCTGATTGAGGAATATCGATGGTTGACACGAAACTGAAAATCCAGCAGCGCGTAAAGAGACACTACAGGGTACGTTCCAAGGTAAGCGGGACGCCCGAGAGGCCCCGGCTCGTGGTTCGCAGGAGTCTCAAGAATACGTACGTTCAGATTGTCGATGACCTGGCTGCGCGGACGCTTATAGCGGCGGGCACCGACTCCGAGGAAGTAAAATCCGCGCCCAAGCGCACGAAGACAGAGGCCGCCAAGGCCGTTGGCAAACTCGTCGCCGAAAAGGCGCTGGCCGCCGGTATCAAGGCGGTGGCGTTCGACCGCGGCGGGTACAGGTTCCACGGCCGCGTAAAGGCGGTTGCGGAGGCCGCAAGAGAAGCCGGGCTCCAGTTTTAACACAGGAGGTTTAAATTGTCAGTCGCTGAAAGGCAAACCGATGAACTCGTCGAGACGGTCGTAAAGATCAAGCCCGTCTCAAAGGCGACAAAAGGCGGACGCAAGCGCAGCTTCAGCGCGCTTGTCGTCGTCGGCAACAAAAACGGCAGGGTCGGCATCGGCTTCGGTAAGGCCAATGAAGTTCCCGCCGCCATACAGAAGGGCACGAAGGACGCCCGGAAGAGCATGTTCGATGTTGCGTTGCGCGGCAAGACCATACCGCACACCATCATCGGCAAGTACGGCGCAGCCGAGGTCTTTCTGAAACCTGCAAGCACCGGTACCGGTGTTATCGCCGGACTCACCGTGCGCGCGGTTGTCGAGGCGGCCGGTATTCACGATATCCTGACCAAGTGCCGCGGCACCAGCAACCCCGTAAACCTGGTAAAGGCGACTCTCGACGGCCTCAGAAAACTCAGAAGCAAGGCTCAGGTCGAAGAGTTGCGCGGAGTGAAAATATAATGGATATAGCCAAGGCAAAAGAGACCGTCACCCCCCGCCAGGACCGTAAGCGCGTCGGCAGGGGTACAGGTTCCGGGCACGGCAAGACCTCGGGGCGCGGTCACAAGGGCCAGAAGGCCCGCACGAGCGTCACCGTCAAAGTGCTCGCCGAGGGCGGTCAGAGGCCGCTTTTCCGCCGCCTGCCCAAGAGAGGCTTCAACAACACCCGTTTCCGCAAGGAATTTCAGATAGTGAACGTCTCAGACCTCAATATCTTTGATGCCGGCGCGCGTATCGACGCCGACGCCTTGCGCAAGGTCGGTTTCGTCAGGGGCTCCGCGAATAACGTGAAGGTCCTCGGCAACGGCGAGATTGAGAAGGCGCTCACTGTCGTGGCGGCGAAGTTCAGCAAGGCTGCCATCGAAAAAATAGAGAAAGCCGGCGGTACTGTCGAGGTCGTTCAATGATTTCCACCATACGGAACATTTTCAACGTTCCCGAACTGCGCAGGCGGCTCTTTATCACCATCGCGCTCCTGGCGGTTTTCCGCCTGGGTTGCGTCGTGCCCATACCGGGTGTCAATACCGCCGTGCTAAGCAAGATGATGGAACAGGCTTCCAGTGGGGCCTTCGGCGGCATTTTCGGCCTTTTGAACCTCTTCACGGGCGGCGCGTTTACCAAGGTCGCGGTTTTCGGCCTCGGCGTCATGCCGTATATCTCCGCCTCGATTATCATCCAGCTTTTGACCACCAGCGTGCCGTACCTCGAAAACCTCTCGAAAGAGGGCGAGTCAGGCCGCAAAAAGATCCGGCGCATAGAGCGTTTCGTGACGCTCGGACTGTGCCTTTTCCAGAGCTACGTGATGGTGAAACTCATCGAGCGGGGCGGCGGTATGGGCGCCGGCGGCGAAATGTCCATCGTCAGCCCGATGGTCTCCAACCTTCAGTTTGAGATAATGGCCGTCTTGGCGATGACGACGGGTTCGCTCTTTCTCATGTGGATAG
>CALMGO010000380.1 GCA_937863625.1 uncultured bacterium | reverse complement strand
CTTAGGCAGAGCCACTTCCCAAGTGTCCCCACCACCGCGACGGCGCACACGCGGCGAGGGCAAAGAGGAATGATTTGGAGATAATCGCGCCGTACAGCCCCATTTTCCTAAGCGACCTCGTAGCACTGTGGAATGTCTGCTTTGCCGGTTCGCACAATTTCCATCCCCTGAGTACGCTTGCATTCCGCCGTCACGTGCTCTTTCGGCCTGCGTTTGATCCTGCCGAACTGCTGGTGAGCTGCGTGGACGGCCGCGTGGCGGGTGCCGTGCACGTATCGAGGAGGCATTTCTCCGCGCCGGGCCGGGCAGCCGACCCGGCTGAGGCGATAGACGAATCGGAGGCGGCGCTTGCCATCATCTTCACTCATCCCCGCCGCCGGCGAAGAGGCATAGCGCGCAGACTCCTGGAGCAGTCGCTTGGCGGCGCGGCTGCCGCCGGTGCGCGCACGGTGGTTATCGGGGGCCGGAGCCCTTTCTACGACGGTCTCTACGGCGCGTATAAGCAGCCCGGTGTGCCGGAGGATAACACCCCCATGCTTGCCCTGGCTTCGCAGGCGGGATTTCAAGAAAGCGAAGTCGAACTGCTTTATGAAAGCGACCTTCTCGTAGTGCCGCAGCGCCCGAGCGAACCGGCAGTGCCTGTCAGATTCATGGTGCAGGCGCGGGATACGGATACACGAATCACAGCGCGACTTGGCGGGGTCGACGTCGGGTGGGTATCATTTGACCGGCTTAACGGTGTGAGCGACTACAGGCTACGCGAGAAATGCTCCATATATGATCTCTACGTCCGCGAGCATTACAGGCGCAAGGGAATAGGCTCAGCACTTTTCCACCTTGCCATGGGCCGCATCAGGCCGATGTACAAGTTATGCGAATTTCAGACTTTCGAGGGCGACGCTCACGAAGCCTCAAGACACCTTGCTTTGAAATACGGCTTTCGCGTTCACAGCAGGTGGCATCATTTCACGAAGAGCCTGGCCTGATTATTCGACCTCCAGGGTCTGCGCGGCCGCGATTCTCTTTGTCTGCTCAACTGCTTTGAGCACTCCCTCTTCGGTGAGTCGTATGACACTCCCGTCGAGAAAGGCTACCGCCGGCATGCCGCCATGGCGGGCTCCGGTCTCGTAGACGAGGACGACCTGCGCTGCGAGTTCAGACGGGACGGATTTCAAGTTCATGCCGGGGACGGTCGCGTAGTCGGGCGGCATTGTGCTTCCCGCCGGACAGCGCGTTACAAGAGGGGCAAAGCGGTAGCTTGCCGCGCGGTCGAGCCTGTCGGGGGTAACACCCTTGTGTATTTCGGCGTACCATTTGACCGAGTCGGCGAGGACTTTCACGTTTCTGATACAGGCGGCGGCGATATCTTCGCCTGCGGCGTCGGGCGGCAGACTCAGCCACCCGCCAACCTGCTGGGCCACTTCGTCATCCGTCAGATGCATAATCTGTCCGCCGACCAGGAGCACTCCCCTGCCGCGCGGGTCGGCGTTGCGGGCGAAAATGACAATCAAGCGCCTGTCGTCGCGCGCAGAAAGGCCTGTGACGTAGACGTATTTGTCGAGAAGCACCGGCTCGTCGGAGCCCTCTACAGCAGGCAAGACGGCGGCAAGGTCGGCTGGTTCCGCGGGATAGACGCCGTCGTGGTCACCGGCGTAGCGGGCGAGCGCGTCACGCAGCACGGCAAGCTCATTGTCCGACGTCTGGTCGTGCGTAGCGGCTTCAGCGGGCTTCGGCTCATCCTGCCGCCGTGACTCGTTGTACCATTTGGCAAGCGACGCCCCCACGAGGCCGCCGAGAGCGACGGTTCTGGCGGCGCCGACGGGGCCATAACGGGTGGAGCGGATCGAATCCGGCGTTACCGAGAGCGAGCCCGCCGAAGCGAACAGGTGTTTGGAGATTGTCAGCGGCATCGGCAGAAGCGACGGATTGACAGGGACGTTTCCGGTGACCTGAGCCAGGAGAAGCGGCAGGCCGAAAGAAAGCAACGGGTAAGTCGTATCGAAGTAGGCGCGATTGTTGAGATACGACAGGCCTGCGTTTCCCATGCCGACCTCGGCGGAGGCTTTCCTGTACTGGCTGTTTGCGGCGATGTTTTCATCGAAGTGCATCGGGCCCCCGAGGACGGTTTTCACAGTCAGCGGGTCACCTGTAATCACGAGGTAGCCATTCCGGACGGCCAGTGAAGGCACTATCTGGACCGCGGGCGTGATCAGAATCTGCACACGATACATAGTGGCATCGCCAAAAGGCTCTGACGAAAAGATAAGGCGAGGCTTGTCGGCCTTCTGCTCCCTTCCGGGTGCATCCTGGCGCAGTCTGGCGCGCTCCCATTCGGCGGCCAGCGCCTTTTCGAACCGGTCCGCGTCGGCCAGTTCCAAGAGCGTAACCTGCCGGCCAAAACCGCCGGAAAGTCCCAGCCCCATCATGGGAGCGGGCATCGGAGTGTACGTGATAATGTTGGAGCCGAGACAGTCGACCATTTCCTTCAAGAGGTCGAAGTCAGCCTCCATATCGAGGTTCGAGAGCTTCTCTTCCAGGCCTGCACGCAGCTCTTCGGGGAGCGACTGATAGACGTCGGCTACGCCCTGCGAAAGAACCTGGAGGTCGACGCCGGTCCATGAAGCGGCCATGGAGTCGGCCGGGATGAGGGACATGTATGAACTCGCGTCTTCGCTGCCCTTGTACGCGGCAAAGACGCCTCGCTTGCCTTCGGGAAAGTAGAGCAGGACCTCATCGACGAAACCGGCCGAGCGCGCCTCGGACGAGTAATAGACCGCCGCGAGGCTGTCAAGGCCGGCTGCCAGAGACGCCATGCCAATCTCGCCTTCGGCACGCGCCGTCAAGGCCTCTGTCACCGCCGACATACTCACGTAGAGGCACAACTCCGGGTTTTCATTCCTTGACATCGAGCGGCACTTTGCGAAAGTGGCGTCCTGGGCCAGGTTGTCCCGAAGACCGGTGGTGAGCGCCGTGATTGTCGATTTGAGAACCTCCGGCGACGTGGACGCCACCAGCCGCCCCTCAATAAAAGCGTAACATATCGCCCTGGTTCCTTCGCCGCAGTAGTGCACGGTGGCGCCCGGCACTTGCTCCTCGTGCCACTGGCCCTCAGCCAGCCGTGTCAGGCCCGGCAGGTAAGCCTCAACGGGGGATGGGTCCGGGCCGACGTCCACAAGAGCAAGGGCCGCCACGCCGCCCTCAGGGTCGTCGAGAACAGCGAGAGCGATTTCCCCTTTGTACAGCGCCTCAAGCCGCCCCCTTTCCTCGTCTGAGAACGTGAAAGCGCGTCCCAGGAGGTCTGTAAGCGCGGGAAAGCCACTGCTGAGAAACGTCATCACCTCGGGTTCGCGCATAATGGCATCAAATGCACTGTCGCGAGAGGCGTTCATCCCGGACTGGACGTTCGGAATGTCGATGAAGACATAGACGTCAGGAGGAAAAACGTGCGCGGCCGTGGTTGCAGATCCCGGCACGGCTGTCAGAAATATCACGAGACAAGTTGTTACGGCCAAAGAAACATTTCTCACGCTAATCCTCCCGTGAAGTGGCGAGACCCTGTGGTTTCGCATCGCGCTTGACCGCCCGCCGAGTACGTCGTGGCGACGGGTTTTTGCCTCCGACAACGCTTGCTTGAAGAGGCGAAGCTGTCAAAGTATATGTCGGCGCGGCGGCATACGGCAAGGTAAATCTGTTGTTCAGAGCGTCAAGCTGCGCAATTGGCTTTGGAAGGGCGGCAAAAAGCGTACAATATCAGCGCATGATGACGACAGTGGACTCACACTCCGGAGGATGGGCGTGAAGGTCGAGTTCTTCAGGCACAACATAGACGATGGCGATATCGCAAACGTGTGCGAGGCGCTCAAAGGCACGTTTCTGACAACCGGCGCATGGGTGGACCGTTTTGAGGGCGAGCTGGCCGCTTACTCGCAAAGGCGCTTTGCCGTCGGCGTGACGAGCGGCACCGCGGCCTTGCACCTTGCGCTTGCCGCGGCGGGCGTGGGGCCGGGAGACGAGGTCATAACAACGCCGCTGACATTTGTCGCCACGTCAAATGCGATCATAATGGCGGGCGCGACTCCGGTCTTCGTCGATGTCGAGCCCGAAACGGGGAATATCGATGTGTCGCGCATCGAGGACGCTGTCACCTCACGCACAAGAGCAATTCTGCCCGTGCACCTGTACGGCGCCATGTGCGACATGAGGGCGATAAAGGGCCTGGCCGACAAGCATACCCTCATAGTCATCGAGGATGCTGCGCACGCGCTTGAGGCGCGGCGCGACGACGTGGCCCCGGGGGAACTCTCATCGGCAGCGGCGCTCAGTTTCTACGCGACCAAGTCCATAACGTCCGGTGAGGGAGGAGCTATTGTCACCGATGACGAAACCATCAGGCAGCGCGCGACCGTGATGAGGCTTCACGGGCTGTCAAAAGGCGCGTCTGAGAGGTACGCAGGCGTCTACCAGCATTACGATATGGAGGTCTTTGGCTGGAAATACAACATGTCCAACATCCAGGCGGCGCTTTTGACCGGGCAGCTTGCCAGGGTTGAGTCCACGTGGTCCCGGCGTGAGAAGATATACCATGCGTACCGCGAGAGACTCGCGGGGGCGCCGGGGGTTGGATTTCCCGCGGTGGGCGACGACGTCCGAAGTGGTTTCCATCTCTTCACGATCTGGGTGGACCCGCTGCGCAGGGATGAAATCCTGAACACGCTTTCCAGCCGCGGCGTCGGCGTTGCCGTCAATTACCGGCCGGTCCATCTGGCCAGGTATTACAGCGAGACGTATGGTTTTCGCGTCGGCGATTTTCCAAACGCCGAGCACATCGGGGCATCGACGATTTCGCTTCCGTTCTACGCGAAACTTCGGGAGGAAGAAGTGGACTTTGTCGCAAGATCCGTCCGCGATGCAGTAGCGTAGGACCCTTCATTCTTGATTTGTCAGTGCCGTAAGGTATCCTTGTACGCAAATTGACCCATTTACCACGGAAAAGGAGCATGGACCGAATACGAGAGTTTCTCACAGAGCGCGGCACTCCCACCTACTTAGTAACGGCCGGCCAGTATGCAGCGGCCTTTGTGGTTCTTTTCGCGGGGCTCTATGCCCGCAAGATCGTCGACCTTATCTTTGAGAAGTACCTCAAACGCCTCACTTCTTTGACCAGGTTTCATCTTGACGACGTCGTGGTCGAGGCCGCATCGGCGCCGGCGAGGTGGTCGACAGCGGTTATCGGCCTGTACTGGGCCCTTCTCATACTTGAAATAGAAGTGCCGTTGAGACCCTTTACAAGCGCCGCATTCGGGATTCTCGGACTGGCGTTTCTACTTCGTTTCATTGACGGGTTCACCGAATACCTGCGGCCCCTCGCAAAACAAACCAATACTTCTCTCGACGACGCCATACTGCCGGCGCTGCGGACCGCGGCCAAGGTATTCGTGGTCATAGTAGGCTCACTCTGGGTCGTGGATAACCTCGGTTATAACATCTCGACCATCATTGCGGGGCTGGGCATAGGCGGCCTGGCGGTGGCGCTGGCGGCGCAGGGCACGCTTTCCAACTGGTTCGGCGCGTTCATGATATTTGCCGACAGGCCCTTCAGCGCCGGGCAGATAGTGACCGTCGGCGACACGACCGGCACCGTCGAGCAGGTCGGCCTTCGCAGCACGAGTATCCGGACATTTGACGGGACGCTCGTCAACATTCCCAACTCGATAGTGGCCAACTCCAAGATAGACAACGTAAGTCGAATGCCCGGAAGGCGTTACAAAGGCACCATCGGCGTCACTTACGACACGCCGCCTGAGAAGGTGGAGCAGGCGTTGGGTATCATCCGCGCTATCCTTGAACATAACAGCCACATTCAACAGGGATATGTCGTGCGGTTTGATGATTTTGGTGCAAGTTCGCTCAACATTCAGGTAATATACGTTGCCAACACCGTGGACTATAGAGAGTACATGGAGATAAAGGAAGGCATCAACCTGGAGATACTGAGATCGTTTAACGAGG
>CALMGO010000379.1 GCA_937863625.1 uncultured bacterium | reverse complement strand
CTCAGCCGGACGCACGCTTGTGCTCTTCTCCGGCGGCTCCAAGTTGTCCGACGCGGACCTTTTGAGGAAGACGCAAAGCTGCATGAACGCCGGAGCTACCGGCATCATCGCCGGGCGCAACATGTGGCAGCGACCCATGAAAGACGCCCTCGCCATGACCGACAAGCTCCGCGCAATCATTAAATCGGCCTGAGTTAGCGTTGTGATGCGCCGAGAGCCGCCAATGTCTCTCTCCTGACGGGCGGCACACCGTGCCGCCCGTCCAGTCGCATGACATTTAGCCCTTGCGCTCCAGCCCCCCGTTTCTACAAATGGGGCAAGAGGCCCAGGGGAACTCTTCGCCCCCCGTGACGGTCTTAAGACTGCGTCGGTCCTGTCACCGCGCCTTTATGTCGGAATGTCCCTTACCCCGAGGAAACTCAGAAATGCGTTATACCACCTACGGAAAAACCGGCCTCTCCGTCTCCCGTCTCGGCTTTGGCGCGATGCGCCTGCCTGCAAATGAAACCCCCGACGGCAAGGAGCAGGTCGATTACGACAAGTCAACGCCCCTTATCCGCCGCGCCCTCGAACTTGGCGTCAATTTCATCGACACCCACCACAACTACCACTATTCCCAGTCCGAAATCGCCATCGGCCTTGCCCTCGAAGGACTCGACCGTTCAAAGGTCATCATCCAGACCAAAAACCCCACCTGGAAGGACCTCGCCGAAGGTGAAACCTACCGCCAGCGCCTCGAAGACGGACTCAAACGCGCAAAGACCGACTACTTCGATATCTACTTTCTCCACAGCCTTTCATGGCAGACGTTTGAAAAGGTCGGCGATGAGTTCATGAAAATGG
Source organism: uncultured bacterium (assembly GCA_937863625.1). Lineage (GTDB taxonomy): Bacteria > Planctomycetota > DG-23 > SLPQ01 > SLPQ01 > CALMGO01. The sequence continues at coordinate 5,175 of CALMGO010000379.1, read as the reverse complement.
CCCTTCAGGCCAAAGAAGAGGGGCTCATCCGCCACATAGGATTTTCAACCCACGACAAATACGAAGGCATTGTGAAGATCGTCGACACAGGCCTCTTCGAATGCATGCTCTGCCAGTACAACCTGCTCGACCTCTCCAACGAAAAGGCGATTGGCTACGCCCACGCCAAAGGCCTCGGCGTCTCGGTCATGGGCCCGGTCGGCGGCGGACGCCTGGCCACGCCCAATGAACTCGCGAGATTCATGCCCGCCGGACAGTCCTCACCGGTCGAGGCCGCCCTTCGCTTCGTATGGGATAACCCCGGCGTTGACAGCGCCGTCTCCGGCATGAGCACTATAGAGCAGGTCGAAGAAAACGTGAAGACCGTCGACATCGCCGCGCCCCTGACAGATGCCGAACGCGCGCGCATTGTGGAGATTCGCGAGGAAAAGAAGAAACTCGCAGACCTCTACTGCACCGGCTGCGGCTACTGCATGCCGTGCCCCAACGGCGTCAATATCCCCAGGGTCTTTGAGTACATGAACTGGGTCCGCGTATACGGCTTCGCCGAAAGCGCCGCCCGCGAACACTACGTCTGGATGAGAAACCGTGGCTCAGACGCCTCCAAATGCGTCGAATGCGGGCAGTGCGAGCCCAAATGCCCCCAGAAGATACAGATCATAAAACAGCTCGCCGAAAGCCACAAAGTACTCTCATAACCGCCGCACCGCCAGATAAAGCGGGGGGCGTCATGCCCCCCGCTCTAGCTCTGCCCATACTGAAAGGCGACTGACCCCGAACCTGCGACCCTTTGTCACTCTCCGCGCGAACGGGGAGATAAATTGACTGTTGATTCGGGTTGCGGTATAATAGCGGGTCTATTTTTGGGCCGGCGGCATGTCATGTAACATACATAGAGGCGATAGACCCCTTTTATAAGAGACCCTATGGACGCGAAGCATTTGAGAAACGTCGCGATAATCGCGCACGTAGACCACGGAAAGACGACGCTTGTCGACGGGATGCTCTACCAGTCGGGGATGTTCCGCAAGGAAGAACTCCAGCACCTGGCCGGAGGGCAGCACGGGCTTATTTTCGACTCCAACCCACTTGAGCGCGAACGCGGGATAACGATTCTGGCTAAGAACTGCGCCCTTAACTACACATCTATCGCCGGCGAAAAGTACAAAATCAATATCATCGACACCCCCGGGCACGCGGATTTCGGCGGGGAGGTCGAACGCGTGCTCAAGATGGCCGACGGCGTACTCTTGCTCGTCGACGCATTTGAAGGGCCGATGCCGCAGACGCGGTTTGTCCTCTCCAAAGCCCTCTCGCACGGCCTTAAGCCCATAGTGGTGATAAACAAAATTGACCGCGCCGACAGCCGCCCCCATGAGGTTGAAAGCGAAGTATTCGACCTTCTGGTGGAATTGGGGGCCAGCGACGATGCGCTTGATTTCCGGACGATTTACGCTTCAGCGCGGGACGGATGGGCGTCGACGGACGCGGACGTGCGCACGGGGGATTTGCGGCCGGTATTTGAAGCGATAATAAATCACGTGCCTGCGCCGAACGCGGACAATGATGCGATCCTGCAGATGCTGGTGACGACGCTCGACTACTCGGACTACGTGGGAAAGATCGCCATCGGCAGGGTATTTGCCGGAGTGCTTCGTCAGGGCCAGACCGTGGGTGTCGTGGACCGCGAGGGCAATCATTACACGGAAAAACCGCTGCAAATACTGCAGTTTGAGGGGCTCGGGCGAAAACAGGTGGATAGCGTTCGAGCAGGCGACATATGCGCAGTGGTTGGACTGGAGGTAATAGACATCGGCGACACGATAACCGACCCGGAGGAGCCTGCGGCTCTGCCGCCGGTGCACGTGGACGAGCCGACGCTTCACATGACGTTTAAGGTCAACGACGGCCCCTTTGCGGGACGCGAGGGGCAATACGTGACGAGCAGGCAGTTGAAGGAGCGTCTCGAAAAGCAGCTCCGCTCCGACGTGGCGCTTCTGGTTGCGCCGGGGGACTCGACAGACGAGTTTCGCGTTTCGGGCAGGGGGCTCATGCACCTGGGGATACTCTTGGAAAACATGCGGCGAGAGGGATATGAACTGTGCGCCGGCAAACCCAAGGTAATCCTCAAGGAGATAAACGGGAGGACGCACGAGCCGGTTGAGCTTCTGGCGGTATCGTGTCCGATGGAATGTCAGAGCTCGGTGATGGGGCTCGTCGGGGAACGGCGCGCGGAGCTGATCAAGATGGACGTCAAGGCAGGCATGAGCGGGTTTGTGCATATGGAATTTCGCATCCCGGCGCGCGGGCTCATCGGGCTGAAGAGCAGGATGCTGAACGCCACCGCCGGACGCGCGATCATGCACCACGTCTTTCACGCTTACGAGCCGATAAAGGGCGATATCCCGGCACGGCTCGCGGGGGTGCTCATTGCGACCCACTCCGGAACGGTGACGGCCTATGCGCTTGACGGGCTGTATGACCGCGGCGCGTTTTTCGTGAAACCGGGCGAGGAAGTATATGAGGGGCAGGTGGTCGGCGAACACTGCATGGAAAAGGACATCGGAGTCAACGCGGTAAAGACGAAGGCGCTGACCAACATGCGCGCGGCCTCCAAGGATGATACGGCAAGAATACGCCCGGCGCGCGAGATGACGCTTGAAATGGCGCTCGAATACATACAGGACGACGAGCTCGTGGAGATCACTCCAAAAGCGATACGGATGCGCAAGCGCCTCTTGACCGAGGTGGGCAGGCGTCGCGCCGCGCGCAAGGCGAGTGCATAGGGGGCGAACAGTGCCATTTGGTGAAGACCGGCTGTCGAGTCAGATCAACTTCGTCATGGAGGCGGAGAAGGTCACGCGCATCATGCGGCAAAACCTCGTCTGTGACGCCTCGCGGCGGGAGAACGACGCCGAGCATTCGTGGCATGTCGCGATGATGGCGGCGGTCCTCTCCGAATACGCGGTGACGGACACCATAGATATCCTTCGCGTTATCAAGATGCTTCTCGTGCATGACGTCGTGGAGATCGACGCAGGCGATACCTTTGTATACGACGACGAGGGGATGAAGGACAAACGCGAGCGCGAGACGAAAGCCGCCGAGAGGATATTCTCAATACTCCCGCCCGAACAGCGCGACGAGATGCTTGAGCTCTGGGAGGAGTTTGAAGCGGGGCAGAGCGCGGAAGCGGCCTTTGCGGCGGCGCTCGACCGGCTGAGCCCCCTTCTCCACAACTACGCCACCGAAGGCGGCCCGTGGAAGGAACACGGCATTTCACACGAACGCGTCCTCGCGCGAAACGCTCACATCGAGAAAGGCGCGCCTCGTCTGTGGAAATATGCCAAGGCACTCATAGACGACGCAGCCGAAAAGGGGTATATGAAGCGCGCAGACCGGTAGCGTGCGCAACGCCCCGCCCTTGCCTCCTTGGCTTCTTCCTGAGCAGTACCTACTCCGATGCCTTCTCCAGTTTGAAACTGCGCGCTATCGTCTCGAACACGTCTTTGTATTGCTCGTATGAGTCGGTGAGCGCCGCGCAGGATATCAGGTATGCGCGCGGGCCGTCTATGGCGTAGTGCAGAGTGGTTGTGAACTTGTAGGGCCCCATCTTGGATGTATAAACAATGCGCCTGCCATCGAGGCCGGCGACATTGACCGGTTCCTTTCCTACGAGTTCAAAAAGCGACGCCTTTCTTTCAAGCGTCGTCAGCAGCCCCTTTCCGTACAGCTCGATTGTTGTCGTTTCGGCGAGAATCTCCACAGTGACGGTAACGGATTCGCTGTATTTGTCCGTCTCTCCTTCGCTGGGGCTCACCGCCACGACTGCGGCTGTTATGCCCCTGTCGGTCACGGTCCAGTCATCCGGAAACAACACCGAAAACGCATACGCGCCGCTTGTGTACCTGGTCATGTCCGCGCGAGCATCTTTATCCTGCGCCATTGAGCGAATTTCGTCGCGCTTATCGGCGCTGATCTCGATCTTGAAAGTTGCGACCGCCTTTTCGAACTTTTCTTTGAATGCGTCGAAGCTCTTGTCCGTTGCAGAGCATGTTATGACATAAGCCTTTCGCTCGACCACGAGGTAATATACGATGTTGTGAAGCGAGTATCCTTGAAGCGACAGAGTGTAGCCGAAGTAACCCGCCTGGCATCCGTCGATTTCAAGCGTCCCCTCGTCGAGCACCTTAAGCCCCTGCGCGGCCTTTACAAGTGTTTCCCTGGCCGCCGCGCCATACTGCACTGTCGTCGCGTCACGCGGCAGGTCTTCTACTGCGATGTTTATATTCTCCCCGAAGGTGTCAGACGGGCCTTCCTGGGGACTCTGGGCCAGTACCACGACGGCAGGAGCCGGGGCTTCCCGCAGAGCCCATCCCTCGGGAAACTCTATCGAGAAGCCTTTTTCTCTGTTGGCATAGCGGCTTTTTTCCTGCGCCTCGAGCGAGAGCGTCGCCGCCAGGAAGATAACCACCGCCAGGATGTATCCGCGTTTCGACATTACATTTCTCCCTTGAAGAACCCGAAGGTCTCCGGACCTTGGCTGCTCTTTCCAGAGCCACTTATCTTTAGTCTAACGTCATGACTGCGCGGCTAATCTCCCCTGCGAAACCTGTATCCCACTCCGCGCACAGTCTCTATCGTCTGCCCCCGCAAATCGCCAAGTTTGGCGCGGAGGCGTCTTACGTGAACGTCCACGGTCCTGACGCCGCCTATGTAGTCCCCTCCCCAGACGCGGTCCAGGAGCACTTCGCGCGTGAACGGCTTGTCCGGGTTGCCTGCCAGGAATCTCAGCAGTTCGTGCTCCTTATATGTAAGACTCACGCGCTTGCCGTTTCGGGTCACTTCGTATTTCTCAAAATCAATCGTCACCGGGCCGACATTTACCTGGTCGGCGAGGCTTCCCCGCCTGCGCCCGAGCAGGACTTCTATCCTCATTACTATCTCGCCCGTGCGAAAGGGGTCCAGTACAAAGTCGTCCCACATCGCCCCTGCCGGGCCGATTCGCGCGCCTTCCGGCACTATTGCGATGACTGCGAGGTCCTCGAGGCCGTTGACGCGCCTGACCGATTGGACGATTTCGTTGCCGATGGCCTCGAGTGCAACATTATCCACAATAAGCAGGTCCGTGGCAGTGCGAAGTATCTCGTCGACGGCCTCCGCCTCGTTGGCGGC
>CALMGO010000378.1 GCA_937863625.1 uncultured bacterium | reverse complement strand
AGCGTTTTCTACTCGACCAACTCAGAAAGCAACACCCTTCTCGTCCGGCTGGATGAGGGCGGCGCGTCAGGCCGGATGATCCCCGTACGCGCGGCATGGTGGACGCTTCCGTGGGACTACATGGAAGGCGGGGAGGTGACGATTTCTTATGACCCTGCCGCCGACTACGATGCTCTCCTCTTCCCCGACCGAGCGCTTATCGACACTTGGCCGCAACTGTACCTGACGAGCACGCTCTGGATAGCAGCGGGCATTATCCTGGCCGCGGTCGCCGTGGCGGCTAAAATGCGCAGTGCGAATATCCGGCTGACTGTGAGGGTCGAGTAGGATTGAAGCGCCGCAACAGAGAGGGGCGCTCGGAGGGCCGGAAGCGCCACAAGTCCGAACGGCCATACCCCCCTGCCCAACCGCTACTTGCAAAAACGCACGCGAAACTGTATCCTTCTATCTTTCCGGCGGGGGCTGCCCGCCGCCTTTATCACGAATGTGCCCTTTTTCCAAGAGGCTTTCGATGACTGAGAATACGAATTCGCTGATGGACAAACTTGTGGCGCTGGCGAAGCGGAGAGGCTTTGTCTTTCCGTCGTCCGAGATTTACGGCGGGATAAACGGGTTCTGGGACTACGGCCCGCTCGGAGTCGAACTCAAACGCAATATCAAGGAGGCGTGGTGGACCGATATCGTCCGCAAGCGCGACGACATGGTCGGCCTCGACTGCACGATTATCATGAACCCGAAGGTCTGGGAGGCCTCAGGTCACATCGTTAATTTCAACGATCCGCTCGTCGACTGCAAGGACTGCAAGGCGCGGTTTCGCGCGGACAAGGTCTTTATCGTCGAGGCGCGAGACGGGGAAAACGTCCTCCTCGCAGCGGGCGTAGAGGCCGATACCGAGGAGACGGCGCGCGAGACGGCCTCAGCCGCGGCCAACTCCAAGACGCGCCGCCGCATCGAGCAGCATGCAGACCGCGTCGCGTGGGATATCGTCCGCATCGACCGTCTCGCCGCAGGCCGACAGGCGCTCTGCCCCAAGTGCGGCGGGGTGCTAACGGACGCGCGTAAGTTTAACATGATGTTCAAGACCTTCGTAG
>CALMGO010000377.1 GCA_937863625.1 uncultured bacterium | reverse complement strand
CCGGCCTCCTGATCTACGTCCCCTTTTCGATCGCAAGGACCAGACGATACGAGCGGCTCAAGACCGAGCTCGCCGCCGCGGACGACGCGCGCGCGGCCTTCGATTACTCCGGAGCGATTGACCACCTCAAGAAAGCTGACAGACTCATCGCCCGCTATGCCTTCGGAGACGTGCTCCTCGTCCAGTTGCTCCAGACCGCCTGGCTCGTCCGGGACAGGGAAAATTTCGACTACGCCGCCCGCGCGCTTAGAATGGTCGCCCCTCAGTACGCGGACGTCGACAGACTCTGGGACCTCACCGACAGCCAGGACTTCCGTAGGGAGATACAGAAGTTCGGAAAAGGTGCGCCGGAGACGGAAAATGACTGAGCGAGGCCGATCTCCAGACCTGTACGACATCATCAGCGACCCGGCCAAACGTCTCGCGCACGAGGGGGAGTTCTTGAAAAGACTCCTGGCTCGAGCGCCGGGTCGGCGCGTTCTCGACATGTCATGCGCGACGGGGGTGCACGCGGAGTTTCTCGCGACGCAGGGTGCCGAGGTGACCGCACGCGACATCAGCGCGGAGGCCGTTGAGACGGCTCGTGCGGCTAGGCCGCATGAGCGGATAACATACGAGATAGCCGACATGCGCGAGCCGCGCGGCGGGCCGTTTGACTTGTGCATCACGATGGGCAATACGCTTTCCCTTGTCGGCGAATATCCCGATGTACTGCGCAGCCTCTCAGCCGTGAGAGAGATGATGTCGCCGGCGGCGCTCGGTTTCGTGCACGTGGTCAACTACCATGCGCTTGAGCGCGAAGGCGCGCGACACAAGGTGGCCAGGCGCGAGACCGCCGACGGGGAGATTGTAATCGTCAAGAGCATGACTGCAGCAAAAGGGGCGGGCGCGCTTGTGAGTTTCTCATATTTCGAAAGAAAAGGCGGGCAGTGGGAGGTCAACGGCAGTCAGAGCGTGCTATTGGACCTCCGGCGCGAAAAACTGCTGACGCTGGTCGATGAGGCCGGGTTGGCAGTGGAGGAAGAATACGGCGACTACGATCTCTCCGCGTTTGTCGCTGATAAATCGCCCGACCTGCTTCTCGTGCTCAAACGAAAGCCCTGACACCGCAGCAGCGGATACGGTCAAAAAGAAACGCCCGCACTTTCGCGCGGGCGTTTTTGTGTTACTTACGCCACAGAGGCAACTACGCGATAATTATATCGCCCTCTGATAGCCGACCGTCGCCGTGAAGTCCGGCGTAGCCTGGTTATTGCCGACGCCGAAGCCGACGCCGACGCTGAGGATGTCAATGTCCGTCAAGGCCGTGCGAATACCAACCTCGACGCCCATCTGACGGGCAGCGCCCGCTTTGACGGGTGACGCGTTGCTGTAACCGTCTACGACGAGGCACATATTGTCGAGAACCATGTAGTCGGCGCCGACCGCG
>CALMGO010000376.1 GCA_937863625.1 uncultured bacterium | reverse complement strand
CGGTGAAGTCTATGGACGCTGCCGGTGTGGCGCTCTCGGTGAACCTGTCAGGTGCAAGCGGGGAAAACCTCGACAAGGCGCTCGAACTTGAGAAGAAGTATCCGGGGCGGTTTGTGACATTTTGCGGGGTGAGGGCGTCTCGCGAGGAGTGGGCGTCCGAGGATATCGGGAAGATATTCGCGGCGCAACTCCAGGAGGCGCACGATAAGGGCGCGGTGGGACTCGGCGAGATAGTGAAGTGGCAACTCTTCGGCAGGATAAAATGGGACGACGAGCGGCTGGAGCCGATGTGGAACAAACTTGAAGAACTTAAGATGCCCATCAACTGGCACGTAGGCGACCCGTCGAGGTACTGGAGGCCGCAGGGGCCGTACAACATGCTCGAATCGGACGGTTACGAGACGGGGTTCCCGCTCAAGCAGGAATGCCTGATGAGCCAGGAGCGGGTGATGGACCGGCATCCCAATCTCATAGTGATAGGCGCGCACAGCAACTATCTGGCCGACCAGATACCGCAGTTGGTGTACAGGTTTGAGAAATATCCGAACTACTATATCGACCTTTCGGCGGTGTGCGGGGAATGGGGCCGAGTGCCGTATGAGTTTATCGACATGTGCAAGAAGTACGGCGACAGGATGTTTTACGGGACGGACGCGGGATACCGCGACATGAGGGCGGCTGACCCGACGCAAACGGACATGTGGGTGTCGAATTTCAAGGCGTTTCACGTGGCGCACTTTCTCTTTTACGGGACGAGGCAGAGGACGATACCGATACCCTGGAACGGCAACTATGGCAAGGAAATCTCGCACTGGGTAAACGGCTATCCGCGATACGTGCACGACGGCGTCGCGCTTTCCGACGAGATACTGAGAAAGATATACTATGAGAATTTTGAGAAGATGTTCGGCGTGAAGGTCTCGGACTGGAAGCCGGCGGAGGGGTTCTCGTACGAGATAAAGTACGGTGAGGCACAGGACGCCGGCGGCAGCGCGATGGAGAACAGGCCGCCCGCAAGGTGAGCGGCCCGGTCTCGATATAGTGCAACTGCCCGCCGTTATCATGCGGCGGGCTTTTTATTCCCGGGGCAGGCGCGAAGGCGGCGTGAACAGTCGGGAGAAGTCCTGAAAGGAGGCACAAGGTGTCTTTAGCGTTAATCATGGCGATGTGCGTGTGTGCGGCGATAGTCGCGACGCTTGAATTTGGCGACAAAGACCAGGGGATAGTGCTGGCGAAGAACCTCAAGGTCGTAGAGGAGCCGAAGTTTTATCCGGTGGTCGATGCCCACATGCATATAAAGGCCACGAAGAGCCTCTTTGAGTTTGCGGTCAAATCGATGGACGCGGCGGGGATTGTCGTGTCGGTCAACCTCTCGGGCGGATCGGGAAAGGCACTCGAGAAATCGCTGGCGCTTGCGGGACAGTACCGCGGGCGGTTTGTGACATTCTGCGGGGGATGGCCGGCGGAATTCGACCTTAGCAGGCCGCGGGTGGGAGAGGAAATCGCGAAGATGCTGCAAGAGGCGCACGATATGGGCGCGGCGGGATTTGGCGAGGTGGTGAAGTGGGGGCTCGACAACAAGATAAAGTGGGACGACGCGCGGCTCGAACCGGTGTGGGCGAAACTCGAAGAACTCAAGATGCCCATCAACTGGCACGTGGCGGACCCGACGCGGTACTGGAGGAAAGAGACCGCGACGATGATGCTGGAGGCGGACGGATACGGCAAGGGGCGTCCGCTCAAACACGCACTCATCATGCAGCAGGAGAGGGTGCTTGAAAGGCATCCGAAACTCGTGGTAATCGCGTCACACGCGAACTGGCTCAACGACCAGACGCCGCATCTCGAGTACAGGTTTGAGAAGTATCCTAACTATTACATCGACCTGTCGGCGGCGACGGACGAATTTGGGATGAACCGCGAGGATTTCGTGTATCTGTGCACGCAGTATGCGGACAGGATATTCTTTGGCACGGATGCGGTGTGCGTGGAGCCGTTTATCAAGAAACACGGAGGGGCGGCGAAGGCGCTGGCGGATTCGAAGGCATTTTACACGGCGCATCTATTGTTTCTGGGGACGAGCCAGCGCATGATACCGTGCGCATTTTCGGGGGCGCCGGGGCAGCACTTTGTGGGTTACGTGAAAGGTTTCCCGAGATATGCAAACGACGGTATCAATCTGCCTGACGCTGTATTGAAGAAGATCTACTACAGGAACGCGGAGAAGATGTTCGGGATAAAGGTGGCGGGGTGGAAGCCGAAGAAGGGATTCACGTACAAGACGCCGGAGGCGTAAAAAGACACCGAGGCGAAGGAAGCATCATACAAAGGCGAATAGAACGCCTACGATTTTCAAACCGGCCTGCGCAGGACGACGCGGGCCGGTGCTGCTTCGGCGCCCGTGACGAGAAGCGGCATGCAGAAAAGTTCATAGGCGCCTGCGGGGACGGCGGAGAGATTGAGCCCCTCTATGATGACGACGCCTTTGTCGAGGAACGCATGGTGGGTGGGGTGGGTGGCGGTGTGGGGTTTTTCGATGGAGAGATAGTCGACGCCGACGAGAGCGATGCCGATGGAGACGATGTAGCGCGCGGCGACCTCGTCGATATAGGTGAAGTCCGGGTGGAAGGCGGAGTCGGACCACAGCGAGGAATTATCGGTTTTCAAAAGGAGGCGCGTGACGCCACGAAGGTCGGCGGCGAGAAGGTCGGCCTCGGTGACGACGCTGCGGCCGGCGAGGTCCAGAACGCGCGCGGGGCCGATAAGAGTGTCGAGCGGTACTTGGTCAATTGTCGCGGCGGCATCGACGAAGTGGAGCGGCGCGTCGACGTGGGTGCCGGTGTGGGAGCCGAGACAGAGTTCGGAGAGATTGGCGGAGCCGCCGTCAGCGATGCGCTTTACGACGGTGAGACGGGGCTTGGGGTCGCCGGGCCATGTGACGAGTTTGTCGGAGATGGGGGCGGAGACGTCGTAGAGGATGTAGTCCTTCTTAATCATTTTCATTGCCCTATATAGTCGATGAATGATGTTGCAATGCCGGGTATTATAGCGGCTAACGACGTAAATGGCGACAATACTGAACGCAGTAAAGAGGTGCTTATTGCATTTCTGGACGATTGGCAGGCGCGCTGTCGGAGAAGACTGTCTGCTAAACCGGAGGACTGAGGATGTGGATATTTACGAGGTACGGGTTTTTTAGCGCGGTCTGTGCCAGGCAGGGGGACGGCGGGTACGGCCAGCCCATCGACCACGACCGGATCATGGTACGCGCGAGGATGCGTGCGCATCTTGAAACGCTGAAGAATCTATTCCCCGGCCTCGTCGGGCAGTGCGAGATTCACCAATCCGCCACTTCCGACTACGCGTTCCGCATCTTCGTTGGCAAGCCGGCGTGGGTCGGAGTGATGGAGGCCCTGGCCAGGGAAACGGACTACGACAACTTCAAGTCCGAGGTCGCCCGATACCAGGGAACTTCCGGAGAGGCATATGAGAACTCACTGCACAAGGTCTGGTCAGTAATGCAGAAGCTACAGACATAACTGCCAGCCGGTTACCGTCCGAGACGCGCGGCGCGAGCCGCGAAAACGACAAATGGAGGAATACGCTCACATGAGCATGCCTGACGAGACAAAAGGCGGTTGGATTGCATACACGAACTGGGTCATGGATTGCCGGCCGCTTGTATTTCACCCGGTGGCATTTCGCAAGGATTTCAATCTGGCCGAAGGGCCGGCAGGCGGCAAACTCATCGTCTCCGCTGCGGACAAGTACGCCCTCTGGCTAAACGGCAGGCTCGTGGGCTACGGGCCGGCGCGTTCGTTTCCGCATGATAAACTGTACGACGAATATGATATTACGCCGCACCTGCGCAAGGGGACAAACCGCCTTGCCGCGCTGGTGCTGCCGTGCACGGGGGCGAACTTTCTCGCAAACTATACGCGGATGGGCCTTTTCCTGCAGGCCGATGTGCGGACGGGGCGCAAAAGCCGAGTATTTGTGGCGTCGGATGAATCGTGGGACTGCCGGATCGCCGATTGGACAGGGCTCGACTATCTTCTCGTCTCGGCGCCGGTAGGGGCTCAGGAGCACGTCGACGCCGCGCACGCGGACGAGACATGGAAGACGGGCGCGCCCGATGCGTCATGGACAAAGGCGCTCTACTTAGGACCTGCCGGGTACCCGCCATTCATCAATCTCGTCAAGCGGCCCATCCCGCTTCTCACGGAGGAGCGCGTAACGCCGAAACTCGTCTGGACGGGGAATGCGTCGCGGAACATGCCGGACACGTCGGAGAATCTCGCGCGGCTATTTAACGACGGCAAGGTTGCGGGAGTCGCCATGGCGCCGAAGGCTGCTACCGGCACGTTCGAGAATGATAAGCACAACGTATGGGTCTTCGACTTTGGCAGGACGCGGCTGGTCCGGCCTGTCATCGACATAATCGAATCGACGGGCCCGGCGAGGATCGAACTCTACCACGATACGAAGTTCGAAGGCCGTCCTACGGCGGAGATGGGTTTCCAGTCGCCGATGGAAGGGGGGTGCGATTCCTGCAGGGTCTCGGGCCCCGGCCATAAATGGGAGGTGCTCGTTCCGCGGGGCCTTCGCTTTATGAGCGTAAAGGTAGCAGGGAAGGGCAGGGTGCGCTTTCGCCTCGCGTGTCGCGCGGTCGACTACCCGTACCGAGAAGGGGCACGGTTTGATTCAAGCGACTCTTTTTTCGACTCGGCGTGGGAGGTCTCGAAGAATAACATCCGCTCCTCGACAAATGACGTGGTCGTAGACTGCTGCAACAGGGAAAACCTCCTCTGGACGATGGACGCGGCGGCGACGCTCAAGGCGGCATTTTACTCCTTTGGCGAGACGCGGATGTGGCGCAGGTGTCTCGACCTCATCGGACAGGGCGTCGACCCTGAGGGACGCCCGGCGGCAATCGTCCCGACTGACGTGCCGTCGAGCCTCTTTGACCAGACCATGCACTGGGTGCTGTCCATTCGCGAGTACTACATGGCTACGGGCGACGAAACGCTTCTTGACGCGACGGCAGCGCCGCTCAGGCGCTACCTCTCCATGTGCGCGAGGCACGTCACCAAAGATAACGTCTTTGTTCCGCCTGCGTGGTCGTGGCACTGGCTTGACTGGGCGCCGATTGACAAGCGGCCGTATTCGCTGCCGGTTAACGCGCTGCTGGTCATGGCGTGCGATGCGGCCTGCCATATTGCCGGCGTCACAGGCGACAACAAGATGCGGCGCGTGGCGTCCGGGATGGGAAAGAATATCCGCAAGGCCATCGGCGCTTTCTGGGACCCGCGTGAAGAGGCCTTCCGCTCCCATATCGCGCCGAAGACGAGGCTTGTCATGCCTGCGCTCAAGCCGAACAGCCGGACGCCTGAGAGCTCCATGGCGATTACGCACAACGTGCATTCAAATATCCTCGCGACGGTCGCCGGTTGCGGAACTCCTGCGATGCGCCGGGCGGCCATGCGTTACGCCGCGGAGTGCTTTGGCCGGCCACGAGGTCCGATAAATCAACTCGGGATAGGCTACGCGGATATCCTGCTTTCTCCTCTTATCACTGCGGGGCATGCCTCGGTTGCGCTCTCGAAAATCACTTCAATGTACCAGCCCTTCCTCGACCTGGGTGCCCCCACGTGGGCGTCGCAGGCGAGTTTTGCGAGCGTCTTTAACACTGCGCACGGCTGGGCGGCTGCGCTCAATTCGCTGATAGTCGAGGGGCTCATAGGATTGAAGCCCGCCGAACCGGGGTGGAAGGCCGTTACGCTATCGCCGCCGACGGGCGTCGACTTTGCATATCAATACGCACTCGATACGCCTGCGGGAACCATCGAGGTCGAGCACGACGCGGGCAAGCGGGTCGTGCGCATTCCAAAGGGAGTGTCGATTGCGTACCGCGGCAAGAGTGTGAAAGGCACGGGCAAGAGGGTCGTACTCAAATAATCGCCGAGGACGGTTTCGCGAAACCGGATGACGGGCGCTCATCTGCACGTGGCGCATTGTAACACGCTGACACGGGCACAATGACCGTACGGCCTCATGTAAATGATGTGGGAGAGGGGTTGCGAGGATGGGGCAACGGGTGTTAGAATCGCCGCGGGTCCGAGTGAGGAGGAGAAAGATGAGGCGGGTGCTATCGGTAGCGGCGGTTTGCGTCTTTGTGGTGTCGTGCGGGGAGAGCAAGCCTAAGGAGAGGGTGGAGACGTATCTTTCGGTGGAGCCGCCGGTGAAGGTGACTGAGTACCTCCACTCGGGGATAGTGAGGGACTCCGCCGGTACGTGGTACATGGCGGCTTTTACGGACCCGCAGTTCAAGGGTGTTATGGAACCGGCGAAGACGATAGCGGTGTACGAATCGAAGGACGCGTGTGCGACGTGGCAGGAGGCGTCGCAGATAGAGTCGGTAGTGACGTACGGGGTGTGGGGTTACGACATGGTCGCAGGGGAGGACGGCCGGCTGTACCTGACGTGGGTGTGCGGAGTGTACGAGGCGGAAACCCCTGTGCCGTTCAAGGCGATAATGTTTTCGCGGTCGGACGACGGCGGGAGGTCGTGGACGAAGCCGAAGTGGGTGAACGACGTGAAAGAGGGGCAGAGATCGTCTCCGGCGATGGCGGTGAAGGGGAGCAATATTTACATAGCGTGGCTGGACGGCCGGCTGCCTTCATCGGGGGAGGGGTTTGTGGGGGAGCAGACGGTCTTTTTCGCGTCGAGCGGTGACGGCGGGGAGACGTGGTCGGCGAACCAGTGTGTCGAGACGGAGGTTGCGGTGAAGACGGCGTTTTCGAGTGCGCCGACTACATGCGTGGGCGAAGACGGGAAGATATACTGCTCGTATTATACGGTGAGGAGGAGGCCGGGGGGCAGGAGGGGCCCGGTGCATGTCGGCGGGTGGTGGCTGTCGAAGTCGGGCGACGGAGGAAAGACATTTGAGACAGGGATGGTCAGCATTGACGCAACGGATGTGATGTCATCGGCGGTGCAGGGGGAGAACGTGTACGTCGCATGCCGCTCCGGGATAGGCGGCGACGTGCAGATTTATGTTTCGAACGACGGCGGAGGGGACTGGGATAAACTAGGCGTA
>CALMGO010000375.1 GCA_937863625.1 uncultured bacterium | reverse complement strand
CGACACGAAAGACCGCGGGTTAAAGACGTTGGTAAAGACCATCGAAGGCCCGCAGAATACGTCGTCCTCGAGGATTACCCCCTCGTACAGGCTCACGTTATTCTGGATCTTGCAGTTGCGGCCCATCTTGACGTGCGCCGCCACGAAGACATTTTGCCCGAGGTTGCAGTCGGGCCCTATGCGGCTGGTCGAGCTTAGGTGGCAGAAATGCCATATTTTCGTCCCTGCGCCGATCTCGGCGCCTTCGTCCACGATGCTCGTCGGATGCACAAAGTAATCGCCCACGTTATACCTCCTGTGGCTTGCCGCCCGCCTTTATTGAACGTTCTCCCGCCGCCAGAACGCGCACCGCCGCAAGGCCGTTGCGTCCGTCGCTTCTCACCGGCAGATCCTTTGATATGCAATCGATAAAATGCTGGCACTCGATGCGCAGAGGTTCGGTCATGTCGAGTTTGGGAATATGCACGTCTCCCTGCCTGAGCGTTATCGCCTCGCCGTATGAACTGTAATTGAGGTTGGCGGTGGCGCCCTTGTCGTATATGCGGACCTTTTCGGCCGTTTCCATGTCGTCGAACGTGACCATCTTGGACGACCCCACGATCGTCATGCGCCTCATCTTGTGAGGGTCGAGCCACGACGTGTGCACCTGGGCCAGCCGCCCGTCGGCAAAGTACAGCGTCGCAAACACCACGTCCTCGATGCCCTCCTGCAGGTAGCACTGCCCCTGCGCGCTCACCTTCTCCGGAGCGGCGCCGAAGAGGTAGTTTATGACGCTTATGTCATGCGGCGCGAGAGACCACCACGCGTTTTCGTTGCTCCGTACGACGCCGAGATTGAGCCGCTGCGTATACATGTAATAGATGTCGCCGAGGTCGCCCGAGTCGATAAGGCTCTTGAGCTTGTCGACGGCGGGATGATAAAGCAAAAGATGGCCGACCATGAGTTTCAACCCTTTACCCTCGGCCAACTGCTCAAGCTTCTCAGCCTCCGCCACCGACTGGCACATCGGTTTCTCGACGTAAACGTGCTTGCCCGCCGAGAGGGCCGCCTTGGCATGCTCGAAATGAAGCGGCGCGTCCGTCGCGATGACGACCGCCTCTATCGAATCATCCCCGGTCACGTCGGAGACGTCCGTGCAGAGTTTTGCATGCGGATACGCGCCCTCAAATGAATGCAGCCGCTTGTCATCCTTGTCGCATATCGCCGCCAACACCGCGCCCTTGGACGATGCGAAATTGCGGACCAGGTTTTTGCCCCATGAACCGGCGCCGACCACGGCGACTCTTACCATACCGTAAACCTCCCGCTCACTTGGCTGTCTTGTAGTCTCCAAGCGCCCGCGCGCGCTTCTTGATCCACTCCGCGGCGTCGCTTGAAAGGATAATGTCCATCTGTTCGGCGGCATCTCCGCCGCGCCCGGCCCTCGCGAGCGCCTCGGCATACGTAAGCCTCAATGCCTGCCACCCGCCGCGTCTCCCAAGAACCACCGAGCACATGCCGAGCGCTTCCTGCCTGCGCCCTTCGCCCACAAGCGTCTCGACAAGTTCCCGCGCCTTGCTCTCGGTGAGCCCGGCTTCCTTGCCGTCCGACGACGCGCACCCCGCGGCAAGGACGTACTCCTCGACCGCCGCGGAGTTGACCCCCGCGGCCGCCAACCCCTTGCCGAAAATAAGATGCCCGCCAAAGGTGTCCGGCGCCGCCGCGGCAATCCTCTCATAACTCCCGAAACGCCTCAAAAGGTCTCTCACTGCCGCACCGGCCGGGGCCGACACGCCGCCCCAGTCGCCCACCGCCAGCGCCGCTGCATCTCGCATCCATGCAAAGCCTTCTTCGTCGCGCCCCTCATCAAAGAGAAGGCGCGCCTGGGTCCTCCTGTAGTGGAACGAACTCATCGGCCAGTGTTCGGTCACGCCGTTGCCGCGCGCGCCCAGCGTTACCGCCGTCAGCGCGTTAAACGTGTACGCAGGCGCCAGGCGCGAAGCTTCCGCCGCCGAGGCAAGCGCCGCATTACCCAGCGTCTGCGCGTCGATCTCATCCCGCTCATACCGCGAGCGCGCCGTCGACAAGAGCGCCGCCTGGTAAGCCGCCTCCGAATCCAGCTCCCCTTGCGCCGATGCCCGCCTTGCCGCCGCGAGAGCGTTGGCCAGTCCCGCCGGAGGCTGCGTCGGCATGTCGTCCGGCAGCGCCGCTATCACCCTGCGCGCGCGACCCTTGTAGAGATTAGCCTCCATTATCCCCGCAAGCGACACGCTTCCGGTCGCGACGAGCGCCAGTATGACTGTCGCCACAAGCGCGGCCTTGCCTCGTCCCGACATCAAGACCCTCTGCGGAAAGGCTATCGTCTCGATATCCACGCGCACCGCGCCTGAGGCCACCGTCCCCACACACAAAAGCGCCGTCACAGCCAGCGCGTTGGCCGGCACGTGAAGGTTAAAGTCAAAGAACGAATGCACCGCGAGCGCCGCCATTGAACCCAGCGCCCCCGTTGCCAGCGCCGCACAGTAGACGTCCGCTTTCCCGCGGGCGCCGCGGAGGAGGCCGGCCGCCTGCCACAGGACAAGGACGCCCGCCGCCACCGCAACCACCAACCCGGCTTCCATCGCAAGCTGCAGGTAGTCGTTGTGCGCGAAAAGATGCCTCATCTCCGACTGCTCATAGTGCGGGATTACCCACGAGAACGAGCCGAGTCCGCTCCCAACGATCGGAAAGTCTCGCGCCGCTTGAGCCGTCGCCCGCCATATCTCGCCGCGCCCGTTGAGCTTGAACGCGATTAAACCCGGCAACAACCGCAATA
This sequence comes from uncultured bacterium, assembly GCA_937863625.1. Classification (GTDB taxonomy): domain Bacteria; phylum Planctomycetota; class DG-23; order SLPQ01; family SLPQ01; genus CALMGO01. Next base: position 739 of record CALMGO010000375.1, on the reverse strand, counting down.
CCGCCGGTCTCAGCACAACGACGGCAGTCCCCGCCGCCACCGCGAAAATAGCCACTGTCACAAATGCCGTCATCCCCCTGCGGTGCGAAAACGCAGCCACCAGCGCCACAGTCGCAAAACCCGCAGCCAACCCGGCCGCCGCGCCGAATGAGTGCGAGTACACGAGCGCCGCCACTGAAACGGCCATTGCAAACAGCATGAAAAGCGCAGCCTGGCCCTCGCTCGTCCCCGTGAATCCGCCTTCCTCCCGCCAGCCTCCCCGCGTCTCCCAGACCGCCAGAAAAAGCGCCAGCATCATCGGCAGAGCTATCTCAACAAGCCCGCCGAAATGATTGCTGTTTGCATAGGGGCCGAAAACATCCCCCACTACGACCGCCCGTCGAAAGAAGACCGCGTCCCCGGCCGTGACCTTCTCCACCGCGGCCATGCCTGAGGAAAGGGAGGGGTCAAGCGCCGCGCTCATCGCGGGAGTGCCGTGACTGTCCCGGTTTATGTCAAAGAGCCCGTAGATCTTTTCCGTTCCCGGATTTTCCTGGATGATACCCGCGCCGGCCGCGACGAGAGCCGCCGCCGCCACCGCTGCGGCAAGCGCGAAAAGCATCGCCCGGCTTCGCGCCAGCGCCAGCACGCTCACCGCCGCCATCAGCACCATCGTCGTCTTGAAGAACGCTTCGAGAGTCATCCCCGGGCAAAGCGACATCTGCGCCGGCCGCGAGCCGGTAAGCGTCCGGTATATCTC
>CALMGO010000374.1 GCA_937863625.1 uncultured bacterium | reverse complement strand
AAGCAGCCACACCCCCCCGCGCCCCGCCCACTTTGAACCGCCAATCGTCGCGCTTTCGCCGTCCTGATTCATCTCACATCCCCCCTGCTCCTGCATTGTTCCTGTCCATTCTATTCGACCTGGCAAAGAACGTGCTTCAAATTCCCCCTCTTTTCTGCGATAATCCGCCCGGATACCCGGAACTTCAGGAACTTTCGACATGGGACTTCTCAGCCGCCATAAGTCAGGCTCCAAGACCCCGCCAAAGGCGCCCGCCCCTCCCGGCGCCTCCCCTGCCGATTTCCTCGAATTTTCTAAACAAGATTCCGCCTCCCCTGACTCTTTATCTCCTGAAGGCAGCTGTGATTCGCCCGGCCGCCCTTCCGGCGCCAAAAGAGAGCTGCTCGTTTCCGCCTCTTTTGTGATGATTGCGGCAGGCAGGCCCGACGGACTTGCAAAGCTTTATGACGCAGTTGCGCGCGATCTTTTCGGCTATGTTCGAAGTATCGTCGGCCCGTCCGACGACGCGGAGGATGTCCTCCAGGAGGTGTTTACAAAGCTCGTTCTCCAGGGGCCCAGGCTTCTCGCCGTTAGAAAGCCGGTCCCGTATCTCTTTACGATGGCGAGAAACGAGGCCTATAAACACCTGCGTACGCGTTCGCGGCAGGCGCATGTTTCGCTCGACGGCCTGCTCGTCGCACCTGCCGCCGACGGCGCTCCGCAGGTGCGTCTGACGCCCGAGGAGGTGCAGGATGCCCTCGCTTCGCTGCCGCCCGAGCAGGCGGAGGTCGTCGTGCTCAAAATTTACGAAGGGTTCACCTTCGAGGCAATAGCGTCCATAACCGGCGTGTCGCCCAACACCGCCGCCAGCCGATACAGGTACGGCTGCGACAAACTGGCCCGCAGGCTTCACAGGGCAACCGGGAGCAAGTTACGATGAATGATATCGAAAAGGACCTCGAGTCCCTCTGCCTTGCAGAGCCGCCCGAATACTTGAAAGACCGCGTCATGATTAACGCCCGCTGCGCACTCACGCGCCGCGACCGTGCGCGAAAGCGTACAAGGACCGTCCTCTTTGCCGTCGCCGCCTCCCTCCTGGTCGCCTTCATCGGCTATTTGCTATTCGCCTTCATCTCTCCCGACAACTCCGACCCTCATTTCTTCAAGGCCGGCCAGGGAGGTTTCTCACACCCCCGCGCCCCTATTGCGTCCACGGATTCAGACCTCGCCGCCCCTAACCCCACGGAGGACTGATTGACAACACCCGACCAGGAGGATGAAAAGAGAAGTATCCGCCCCTCGGGCCTGTTCCGTTTGGCCCGCTTTCTTCTTCTCGCCTGCCTCTTCCTCATCACTCTCGTCTGTATCGCCGCAGGACTGCTCGACATCGCAGGCTCTAACCGCCTCGCCACCGCGCAAAAGGCCGCTGTGGATAGAGGCCTCGCCCTCTCCATGGCCGATCTTTTCGCCGGCCTCCCCGATATCCCCGACAGTGAAAACGCCGCTCTTATTTACCTCGACGCCTTCGCGATGTTCGACGCCGTAGGAACCAACCCGGAAAGCCCCTACGTCCCCCTCGTCAGTCGCCACCTCGAGTCCTACAAGCCCGAGGATAAGAAACTGGCAGAAGCCAAGGAGACCTACGACCAGATGGGCCGCGATGCTCGGACGCCACTCCTCGATTACATGCTCGAAGGTTCGATTGTCTACGTCGCTAACCGCGCGGAGGTCCTCGACCTCCTCCACCAGGCCGCCTCCCTCGACAAATCCAGGTACCCGCTCGACTGGCAAGGCTTCCAGACGCCCCTGCCGCATCTCTCCAAGGCTCGCGCATCCGCCCGCCTCCTTGGAGTCGCCGCTTATGTCGACGTCGAGGAGGGCCGCCCCGCCGACGCCGCATCCCGCGTCCACGATTCACTGGCGCTCGCGCGTTCTCTGCAGGGGGAGCCCATGCTCATATCGAGCCTCGTCGAAATGGCCATGGTGTCAATCACCGTCTCCAATCTCCAGCGCGTCGTGTCGCGAACGGACCTCTCTGATGACGACCTCTTGTCTCTCCAGGATGACTTCCGCCGCACCCTTGCAACCTTCTCCTGCCGTCCGGGATTCGAAGGCGAATTTGCCAATCTGCTTGACTTCTACGACGGTCTTATCTCAGGGCGCATGTCCCTCGCCACCGTCCGATCCCTCGGTTCAGGTTCTGTCACGTCGCCTCCCGATCAGCCCCACCTCGCCGAACGTATGCTCACAATCCCCCTGAGGGGCTATCTGCGTGCCGATGAGGCCATGGCCGTGCGCTACTATCTGCGCATCTTCGACAATATCGACAATCCCTCGCCTGAGTACCTCACAAGCCCCGACCCCGTCTTGGACGAAATCGATAACAGCAAGTTTCTCCTCTGCAGGATGCTTGTCCCCGCGGTATCCCGCGCCGTCATGCAGGCCGAGCTCGCCCGCGCCAGACTCCGCGCCGTCATTGCCGGTCTCGCCGCCCTTCGCCACTATAAAGACCACGGCTCCTGGCCTGACTCCCTTGAAACTCTTGTCCCGGTCTACCTCGACTCTGTTCCCATTGACCCCTTCACGGCCAAGCCGCTCATTTATGTAATTAAGGATGACGGCATCATCATCTATGGCGTCGGCGCAAACGCCATCGACGATGGCGAAGGCTACTATGCCGAACCGCCCGAAGGCACGGAGCGCAAAGGCGACGACGTAGGCTTCAGAATATGGAAATGACCTCCGCCGGAAACGCCGTCCCCCCGCCGCCTCAGCCGCCCCGCGCCCACAAAGGCTTCTTGCGCGGAACGGACGCCTTTCTCTCTGCGGGGCTGCCCATGCTTTGGCCGCTGCTCAGGATAATCATCATCGTTATCCTTGCCCTCCTCACGCTCATCTTCACCTTTTTCGTGCCGCTGGTCGCGGTTATCGGTGTAAACAACTTTCTCGCCGCCCGCGAACTCGCTGCTGTGAGGAAAGTCGCCACTGACCGCGGCCTTGCGCTTTCGATGAAGGAGTACCTCGCCGCCCTCCCCGATATCCCCGACTCCGAAAATGCCGCCCTTATATACCTCGACGCATTCGAAAAACTGAACTCCGTCGGAATCGACCCGGAAACGGACTGCGTCCCCATCGTGAGCCGCGCCCTCGCAAGGAGAGACCCCGCTGACAGGAAAGTCCGGGATGCCAGGCAGGTCTCTCTCCGGATAGGCCGCGATGCGCGAACGCCCCTTACCGATTACATGCTCGAAGACTCCATACGTTACCTCGCCGACCGCGCCGAGGTCCTTGCCCTCCTCCATCAGGCTGCTTCCCTCGACCAGTGCCAATACCCCGTCGACTGGCAGGGCTTTGACGCGCCTCCGCATGCGCACCTCACGAGCGTGCATAATTCCATGCTTCTCCTTGGAGTCGCCGCCTGGGTCGCCGCCGAAGAAAAGCGCCCCGCCGACGCCGCATCCCGCATCCGTGATTCGCTCGCCCTCACCCGTTCTCTGAAGGTCATGGCGCTCGGCGTTGAGATGGAGTTGCTCTCCATGACCGTGACCAATCTCCAGCGCGTCGTTGCGCGAACCGACCTCTCCCCCGACGACCTCCTGTCTCTTGAGGTGGATTTCTCAAATACCCTTGCCGCCTTCTCCGCCCGCCCCGCGTGCGAAGCCACACTCGCCTTCTACCTCGACCTTTACGAAGGGTTCCTCTCCGACTCCATCTCCATGAGTGCGTACACATCCGAGCACACTGTGAGAAAGCCTCGCTTGACCGAGCGCGTCCTCACCTTCCCTGACAAGGCGCACCTTTGCCGGGACGAGGCTCTTGCCATTCGCTGTCTCCTCCGCGCACTCGATAATATCGACAGCCCCTCATCTGACTTTCTCACCGGCTCCGACCCCGTCATGGCCGAGATCAACCAGAGCGATTACGTCATCTGCAAAGAGGTTGCCGCGCTATTGCCCGACGTCGTCACACGCGCCGAAGTCACCCGCGCCAGACTGCGCGCCGTCATTGCCGGCCTCGCCGCCCTTCGCTACTATAGCGACCACGCCTCTTGGCCACCCTCGCTCGACGACCTCGTCCCCGGCTACCTCGACGCCTTACCCGTTGACCCCGTTACCGCCAAGCCGCTCATTTATGTAATTAAGGATGACGGCATCATCATCTACTCCGTCGGCGCAAACGCCATCGACGACGGCGAAGGCTACTATGCCGAACCGCCCGAAGGCACGGAGCGCACTGGCGACGACGTTGGATTCAGAATATGGAAATGACCTCCGCCGGAAAGTATTAAAGTGGCAACAGAGCAAATGGCAAGATCACTCTATATTCCTCGCGACGCGCACGCCAAAGATGTTGAGGCGGCTCGCCGGCGTGTTGCTGCCGCGGGTGGCCGAGCAGCAGTTGCCTTTATGGTCGTCCCGGGAGCCGCCGCGCAGCACGCGTGAGGAACCCGACGACGCGCCCTCAGGGTCCGTCACGTTACCGGCGGCATACTCCCCCTTCCAGTCCGAACACCACTCCCACACGTTGCCGTGCATATCGTACAAGCCCCAGGGGTTGGGCTTCAGCGTGCCGACGGGGTGTGTCCTGCCTTCGCCGTTGGCGTTGTGCCAGGCGTAAACGCCAAGCGACGCATCCACATCGTTGAACGAATACCTGGTCGTCGTTCCCGCGCGGCATGCGTATTCCCACTCGGCCTCCGTGGGCAACCGAAAGACACCACCTTTCACCTTCTGGTTCAGTTTCGTCAGAAACTCCTGGCAGTCGTTCCAGGACACGTTCTCCACCGGGTTATTCGCATCCTTTAGCACGTTCAGGTCGCCGCCCATAACGGCCTGCCATTGCGCCTGCGTCACCTCATATTTGCCAAGGTGGAAGGGCTTGGTTATCGTGACCTTGTGGGCAGGCTTTTCGTCGCTGGTGCCGCTGTCAGAGCCCATCATGAAGGAACCCGGCCGTATGGGGATAAACTCCATCGTGACGCCGCCCCCAAGATCGACGGTGACCTGTTCTTTCGCCTCCGGCAGCGCATCGACTCTGGCGCTGAGGCTGCCTGTTTGACTGTCAGCCGGGATGGGAGCGTCCTGTTCCGCACGCGTATCCTCCGCGGACACTTCGTCGCCGCGCGCTAATGTGGCTTCGAGCCGGGCCGCGCCGCGCAAATACCCGAGCATCCCCGCCGCGAACACTCCCGCAAGCAGGATCGACGTAGCGCGCCCCTTAAGGCCAAGCAGTGTTCTCACTTTCCTGCCTCCTTCCCGCATCAGTGGACCTGAGCGGATACTTGTCTGTGAAGCGATTGCCTTCAGGTTGCGGCCGTTGCTCGGTCCCTCAACTGACATCGCCCCCTGAATCTGATCCAGCTTGAATGTTACTTAGTCGCCCTGGGGAATCAAGGGCAAGGGAGGCCACGAACGCCCCCCGGCAAGGCGGCATCTCGAAGGCCGCGCCCCCGCGCGTCAGCCGGTTTCGGTCGGGCTGGGCCTCTTTTCCAGGGCGATACCCCTTGCCATCGCCCGCGTGAAGGCGATACTTGCTCTCTGGCATCACGCTCCACGAAACGGGACGGTCTTCTCTGGGCACATGGCCGATGTGGCGCTAATCCGGCAAACGGAGGTACTTTGGATGAGCGGCGGCGTTGACAGACGAACGGTCTTGAAGAGCGCAGCGGCCGGCGCCGCCTTCGCGATTATCGGGGCTTCAGGAGCCAAAGGCATGGACAGAAATGCGATGGGAATATCAAAAGCGGTCGACCACTCAAAACTCGCCGGCAGGGAAAGGTTCGCTTCCCCGGAGCATTGGCGCGACCTCTTCGCCAAGGACGAGGTCATCCAGCGTGTGCGCCCGACCGAGACCGACCGCTGGCTCGGAAATCCTCACAGGGGCACGACAACTTTTCAACGCCTCAACGGCGACCCTCTCTATCCCGACAAGCGCTGGAATGATTCCGAGTGCCCGCTGGAGTTTGGGCCGGCCCCGGCCGACCTCTCCAACGGCCGCTATCCAAATACAACCGTCGCCTATCTGCGCTGGCTCTGGGACGTCCTCGAGCCCAAGCAGGGTCGATACAGGTGGGACGGGGTGGAGGCCGGCCTCAGCGAAGCCGCGCGCCGCGGTCAGACAGTGCAGGTGAGGGTCCAGCCTTACATCGGCGCCCGCTCCCCTGCATGGTATTGGGCGACCGGCGCGAAATCCATCGTCGAAGGGCGAAATGACCGTGCGATGGATCACAACGACCCGCTCTATCTCGAGCACTGGGGGCACTTCATAAGGGCTTTTGCCGAGCGTTTTGACGGCCACCCGGCTATGGAGAGTTTTGACGTTGCATATGGCGGCTCGTGCGGCGAAACCGGCGGCAACGCATCCGACGAAACGGCCGAGAAACTCGTCGACCTGTATTACGACGCCTTCAGAAAGACGCAACTCGTGCTGATGCTCGACACGCACGGTTCGCGCTATATCATGGGCCGCGACCAGAGGCTCGGCTGGCGCGTGGACTGCTACGGCGACCTTGCCACAAAGGGCCAGGGCCAGGTCCCCGACGGCCTCAACTGGAACCACATGTACTCCGCATATCCGAAGGACCTCTACGGTGCCGGAGCCGTCGACAGATGGATGACCGCCCCCGTGACACTCGAGACCTGCGGGACTGTGGCTTCATGGTTCGACAGGGATTACGACCTCGACTACATCATCGAACAGGGCTACATGTACCACGTCAGCCTTTTCATGCCAAAGTCTGTCTTCATACCTGACGAGTGCCGCGAGAAAATCGACGAGTTCGACAGAAAAATCGGCTACCGCTTCGTCCTCAGAAACATTGTGCTGCCGCTGGAGGTCCGGCGGCAAGAGGCCTTCAAGGCTGAGGTCTACCTCAACAACGTCGGCTGTGCCCCTATCTACAGGCCGTACGCGTTTGCATGGCGTTTCACGCAGAACGGACGCAGCGAAGTGGTTCTATCCCGACAGGACATCACGAAGTGGCTGCCCGGCCAGGTCTGGTTTGAGGATGATATCACGATGCCCGGCGGCTTCGAGCCCGGCCCTGTGGCCGTTGACGTTGTACTCCTCGACCCTGCAACCCGCCAGCCGCGCGTTGTCTTCGCCGTCGAAGAGGTCACTGACGACCGCTGGCACCCCCTGACCTACCTGGACATCCTGTGAGATAACTGCAGACCGCAGCACCGCCCAAATCCCCCGCGGCCGGTTGTCAGGCAAGTCCCTCCCTCACAGCCCGCTTGTGCCTCAGTAAGAGATCTGCAACGCTATCACAATGCTTTGTGTCGGGTTCTTTTGTCCCCATGCAGTCTCTTTCAATCTCCGCAAGGCGGGATGAAATGAGCGCAGGATCGTCCTGTGTCTCCACCAGACCCAGTATCTGCGGAACGTACTCCTCGTATTCAGCGCGGGCACAGGGTTCGTCGGAGACTCCAATGGGATCCCAGACGTAGAACAGTACTTCGTCCACGCGCCTCAGGAGTTCCCGGTCGTCGAAGATTCTCATTTCCTCGGCCCCCTGATAGTCGCAGCTAGTGTTCCACGAGCCTTTGAGAGCAAGGATCGCAAGTCAAAGCGGAACGGAGGTGGCTGGTTTTGTCCCGGCCCCGGCATGGTTAGTGCTCCATTCGGTCGATTGCGGGTTGCCTTCGGGGTGCGGGTGCAACCATGATGGTTGCTTTCGGTTGTCGAAAGCGCTCTCGCGAACCTGAAGATATGCCTGACGGCACGCAATTCCCCCCTAACTCTTTGTCCCCACAAAGTCACAAGAATAGCCGGGCGAACTGAGTCCACCTATCTTTACGCTAACACAACCGCGACGGAAAGTCACGAGAAAAAAGGCGGTCGTCCGGCTTTCCACCCCCGCCGGACGCCCTTTTTGTCAGCCCCCTGAATATACTGAAGAGTTGCTCGTATCCTGAGGGAAGCCGGCGCTATGGACACACGTGAACAACCAGGTCAACTGTTCGACTGCGACGACTGCGCGCAGTACCTGCCGCCCGTCCTCATCAGTGCGTGCCTTTTGGGCATTCCATGCAGGTGGCATGGACGACGCGCTAAAAAACGGGAGGCTCTCATCGCGCGACTCAAGAAACATTACGTGCTTGTGCCGGTCTGCCCCGAGCAGCTCGGCGGCATGCCCACGCCTCGGACGGGCGAGTACCTGAACGGTACCGGCGCGCAGGTTCTCGACGAGGGGCTGCGCATAATTGCCCCTGAAACGGGTAAGGACGTCACGGACTTTCACGTCAACGGCGCCAAGTATACGTGCGAACTGGCTGAAATCGTCGGCGCCAGACGCGCCTATCTCAAAGCGGGGAGCCCCTCGTGCGACCGCGAAGGAGTTGCCGGCGAAATCCTGAACCGCGCAGGCATCACTGTCATTCGAGTCCCGTAGGAGACAAGATGGCTGAATCCTGGTCAGACAGACTCGCACGGTTCAAGTCCGAGGAAAAACCGGAATCAGTTCTCGTAATGAGCGACGATGCGGCACTCACGAAGATCGTCGTCGCCTGCGATAATTTCGGCGACATCTTACTAAATTATTGAACAGGATGTACTTATCAAGTTTTGCGTGGCCCTGCCCCACTCGCCTCGCCTGCGCCGGGTCTGCGGATAAACAGGTTTTCGCCTTCCGCCTTTCTTTGCGCTCTTGGCGTCTTTGCGTGAGACAGATTTTGATTTGCCTTTCGCTTAGGCCTTTGCTTTTCTCTGCGTGCTCCGCGTACTCTGCGTGAGACAGGTTTAGTCCTGCTTTCGCACTCGCTTTTTGCCCGCCTTGGCGGGCTGCAGCGAAGTAGGGGCGCAGCCGTCGCCTACTCCTTCACCAGACCCTCTATCGTCAGCCTCTTCGTCCTTATCTCCGGCGGCTTCGCCGCCAGCACCGCCTCCGGCAGCACCTTGATGTCGTCAAAAGCAGCCGCGTCGTTATTCGACCCGAACCCGATTCTTCCTGCCCCCAGCACGCTGTCCTCCGCCTCGAAGCACAACAGCCCCTCCCAGAAGACCTGTATCACCGCGCCCTTGCGCGTCACGGTGATGTTGTGCCAGTTGCGGTCGGGGATCGTCACGAGGTTCGGCCTCCTGCCTATCGGCTCGGCCTTGCCGTCTTTTATCCGCACTATCCCCGGCACGTCCGTATCCACGCTGCTGTTGAATCCCACCATGTAATAGTTCGACGCGTCCTTGTAGCCGAACACCACGCAATAATCCCGCCACTCATTGCGGTCGCCTTCAATCGTCCGCGCGCGGCACCTTAGCGTAAAATCCCCATACTCGTAACCGTCATAGACTGCCAGGTTTCTCGCGTCCGCGGTCTTTGAAAGCGTCAGCACTTTGCTCCCGGACGCCCCGTCGGTGTCCACCGTCCAGAAATCCGCCTTCGTCGTCCTGAACGGCCCAATCTGCCCATCCTCAAAGTCCGCCTCAAAGTACCCTTCCATGACCGCCGCCGTCTGGAACTCTATCGGCCCGCTCGCCGTCGTCATGCCTGCGCTGTTGGCCGCAGTCAGCGTCGCAGTATACTTAGCGCCGGGTTTGAGCCCCTCGACTGTCACCCTCTGATCGGCCGAGGCCGCCGTCGTCGCCGTCTTTACCGCAGAGTCGTCCGCCGCCGTGCATACGACCTCTCCCGTCGCCATGTCGTCGGTCGACCACGATATCGTCGCGTCTGTCGGATTGGCCTGCTCCACCTTAAAGTCAAACACCCTCGGCGCACTCGTATCCGCCGGCGTCGACAGTGCAATCATCTCCGAAAATCCCGTACTCCCATCGGCATCCTTCGCCGCCGCCCTCACGTAAAACCGCGACTCAGGCGCCAAACCCCTGAGCACCGCCGTAAATTCCGTCGCCGGTTTCTCCGACGGCGTGATGAGATACCGCATGTTCATGTCCGTCCCGAATTCGACATATCCCACCGACGGCTTGTCCGTCTTCCACTTTACGACGGCCTCGGTCGTTATGTCGCTGACCGAGACGTCCGTCACCTTCGCGCCGCCGAGCGTCGTGTCGAGACTGCCGTCACTCTTGGCCGCCTTGTCGATGCCCGCCACCTCGCCAAATTCCCTTATCGCAGCTTCTCCCATGCCGCCGGTCACGCTTACGCCTGACAGTGTCTGCGCGCCCATTGCCCCGCTTTCAGCAAAGAGCGCCCTTCCAAGCACCTTGCCGCCGCTCGATATCTCCACCCCCAGCGTGCCGTTGCCGCGTAGCCTCGTTACAACAGGGGCTTCGCTCACGGATTTGTCCGCCGGAAATAAAACCGTCAGGAAACAATCATCCGCCTGCGCCGTCGCAGGCATGATTTCCAGCCGCCACTTCCCGTAGCCCCTCTCCCACGGCGTATCCGGCACGGGAAAGTTTTTCCCGTACACCCAGTATTCCTTGCCCGGCCCGCCGACCTTGCCTGTCTTCGCGCCCTTCGGGTATACCGAGCGGACAAAGAGCCTCCCGCCGCCGACGTCCGTCTGCGCGAGGTCTCCGTCATAGACGTATTCGCCTTCGGCAAGAGTCGTCTCCTTGCCCGATACCGTCACGTCATTGGCGAAATGCAATAGCACCCGTTTCTGGAAACTCGCATCCACCGCCCGCACCCTGTCAAATACTACAAGCGCGTCGAGGTCGCCTTCGCGCTGCGGGCGGAAATACACCAACTGCCTCGTCACCTCGTTCACCTTGGAAGCGTTGGGCTCAGACAGGTAGCGCTCGCTGTTGTATGCGCCTGTGAGGTCCGACGCGATATACACCACGTCCCCGTCGTCGGTAAATTCCGTTATCGTTCCCGTATCGTATGCGCCCTTCTGGAAACCTTCGTACCAGTTCGCCGCCGTCATGGCCGTATTTGAAAACGGCCTCCACGTCCGCTCGCCGCCGTCGTTTCTCGGGCTGTTGCCGCTGCGGTAGCCGCTGAATACCTCGTCGGGCTTATATATGTTTATCGTGTTGTGCGCGATGGCCCGCGAAGTGTATCCCTGCAGATGCCCCTCCTGGTCCGACGGCCCGCTCGGTTCGTACACGCCGGATTCACCGGTGAGGTCGCCCTGCTTGAAGATGTGAAATTGCCCCTGGTCGAGATGCTGATGATATGTAAATCTCGGCCCGCACTGATACATCAGCCACGTCGCCGTCGGCTCCCATGAACTGCGTATGAATATCTGCCCCGTGCCCTTCGCGTGCCACGAGAGAGCCTCAGGCTCCTTGACCGGGGCCGTCTCGTCGTAGTATGCAGTAATCGCCCAGTCTCCCGGCGACGCGATTGAATTGCCGAGCTGCTTCATCTGCCAGCGCCACTCTTTAACCGCGTCGGTTTCGCCGAGATATCTCATCGTCAGGAGTTCCGCGGCTATCTCCTGATTCTGCATCGGCGCGCGCCATCTCTCGCTGTCGCCGTACGGCACGTACATGTAAAACATCCGCCCGTGAAAGTTCTTCGGCATCGGCCACACGTGAAATCTCCACCAGCCGAGCCTGTCCGCGAACCACGACGTCTCCTCGTATGGGTTCTTGTCCGTCGCCGTCCAGAACGTATCCGCCAGACGCGCAAGGCTCGAGTACACGATGTAGCCGTAAAGCGAACCCTCCGGCCAGCCGCCGCCCGCCTCGTTTATCTTTATCGCCGGAAGGTGAAATTCCTTCCAGTCGCCGTAGGCCTTTTCCACCCAGTCCTGCGCCTCGGGAAATTCCCCCGCAAACGCGCAGCCCGCCATCGCC
>CALMGO010000373.1 GCA_937863625.1 uncultured bacterium | reverse complement strand
TAATGAAAGAGGGGCGGCGAGTGCCGCCCCTGTTTGATTTCATGCGCGTGACGCGTTTATTTCCTGCTGAGGCGTTTTGCGGCCTCGAAGACGGAAGTCACGAGCCTGGGGATATCGCGCTCCTCGACGCTGCAGAAAGCAATGCGGAGGCTGTGCTTGCCGCCTGCCTCGCTCGGGACGACGCCGACCTTGAACTCTTTCATGAGGAGGTCGGCGACGTCGTTGGCCTTTGCCGAGACGAGGTCGACCGAGGAGAAGAAGCCCGAGTTGGACGCGAGCGGGTGCAAGATGCTCCGGTCGGCCTTTTCCATCTCGCGGTTGTAGACCTCCCAGCGGCGGCGCAGGACATCGATGACCTTCTGCCTCTCGGCAAGGAGGAGGCCCATTTTGCTCTCGAGGGAGCGGCGGACCAACTGCTGTACGGGGTGGTTGCAGTTGGAGATGCTGGCGCGGATGACGGCGCCGACTTTTTCCTCGAGTTCCTTGGCGAGGAGGTCCTTTTTGGAGGCGCAGGACTCCGGCACGCCGAAGGTGATGCAAGCAAGGCGCGCGCCGTAGAAGAGGAGTTCCTTGGACACGCCGTCGAGTTTGACGGCGAGGACGTTTCGCTTGCCGGCGAGTTCGGCGAATATCGAGTACTGCAGGCAGTCGTCGGTGTAGACGTAACCTTCGTAAGCATCGTCTGCGATGGCGACGACCCATTTGCCGGACGTAACCGCGGCGTCTTCGAGCGTCGCGGCGATTTTCTGCGCGGTAGCGACTGACGGGGAAAAGCCGGTTGGATTATTTGGAAAATTAAGAACGACGACGGCCTTGCCCTGGCTGGCGAGGCTCTCGTCAACCGCGGAGCGAAGAGCGGGGATATTAAAATCCTCGCCGTCATAGAAGGGGTACGTCGTAATGCGCGAGCCGACATTGGCGCAGAGTACGTTGTCGTAATTCTCCCAGTAGCGGTCGGGGAGAATGACCGATTCGCCGGGGGTGAGGAAAAGTTCGCCGACTATGGCCAGAGCGCCGGTGACGCCGGGAGCGGCGACGGGGCTCGTGAGGAGCGCGTCGAGGTTGCGGCCGGCGGGTTTTAGTTTTTCGAGGATCCAGTTGCGCCAGGTGCTACGGAAATCGGGCGCGCCGAGAATGGGGGCATAGGGAAATATCTCGGCGGGGGAAAGCTCGCTGAAAAACTGCATGAGCCCCGGGAGGTAAAAGACGGTATGCGCGTCACCCGGGAGGCCGATTTCGGAGGCGGGGCCGTAGGCCGAGCCGATGGTGGCGTTGATGGTGGCCTCTTTTTTGGCGCGTCCGAGCCAGTAGAAAATCCCCGGGGGGAGGAAGGCCTCTTTTCCTTTTTCGGAGAGACAATCGAAGAGTTTGCATTCCTTGAGCATGGTCCAATCAGGCATCTTTGTCTCCTAATAACCGATTTCTTTGTCAACGACGTTTAGCAGTTCTCCGCCAGCCATGTAACGGCGGAGATTTTCACAGAAAAGCGCTGTGGCGCGTTCCCAGTAGCGCGGAGTCATTCCGGCCACGTGGGGGGTGATGGAGACATTTTCCATCTTCCAGAGCCGGGAGTTTTTCGGAAGCGGCTCCTCGGCAAAGACGTCGAGCGCGGCGCCGGCGATTTTACCGTAACGAAGCGCGACGACAAGGGCCTCCTGGTCGACGGTGGCGCCTCGGCCGAAGTTGAGAAAGAGGGAGGTCGGTTTCATGGCGCTGATCATCCCGGCGCTGACGATGCCTGCAGTTTCGGATGTGAGCGGCAGGAGACAGACGACAAAATCCGACTCGGCGAAGACTCGCTCCATGGCTCCGGGGCCTACGACTTCGTCGGCGACGCCGCTGTAGCCGAGGGGGGAATTTTTAACGCCTATTACGCGCATGCCGAACGCCTTGGCGCGGACGGCGAGCGCCTCGCCGATGGCGCCGAGGCCGACGATGCCGAGGGTCTTTTCGAAGAGTTCGTCCATCTCGTCGGCGGTGACGGAGCGGTCCCAGTCCTTTTTCATCTGGCGTCGTGTGAAATGCGGCAGGTTTCGCGAATACGAGAGCATCATCGCAAGCGCGTGTTCGCTGATCTGGATGGCGTGGATGCCGGAGGCGCTGGTGAGAATCACCGGGGACTCCACGAACGCCGGAAAGAGAGCGCCGTCGACGCCGGCGGAGGTGGACTGAACCCACTTGAGCGACGTCGCGAGCGGGAGGATGGCCTCGTTTATGCGAAAGCCGTAGAGGATCTCGACGTCGCCGATGCGGGAATTCAACTCGTCGAGGGAATGCGCCTGGAAAACCTCGAAGCGCGAGCCGGCGACACGGCGGACTTTATCCGCGTGGACATCCTCGAGCGCCCAGGGGGGATGCTCGCGAAAGACGCCTATTGCCAGAAGTCCAGCCATGAGAAACCTCACATGATGTCAGACATCGATTCGTTTGATGGAAGCGCCGAGGGCGATGAGTTTCTGCTCTATCTGTTCGTAGCCGCGGTCGATGTGGTAGACGCGGTTGATTTCGGTGACGCCGCCGGCGGCCATGCCGGCGATGACAAGGGCGGCCGAGGCGCGAAGGTCGCTGGCCATAACGGGGGCGCCGGATAGTTCCTTGACGCCGGAGACGATGGCGGTGGGGCCTTCCTTTCGGATGCGGGCGCCGAGGCGGTTGAGTTCGGGCACATGCATAAAGCGGTCGGGGAATATCTTTTCGGTGATGACGCTGATGCCGTCGGCGATGGCGAGAAGGGCCATGAACTGCGCCTGGATATCGGTGGGGATGCCGGGATAGGGCAGCGTCACGATGTCGGTGGAAGATGGTCTGGAGCGCGCCTTGACGTGGACGGCTCCGCCGCCGGAGGAAATCTCGACGCCGATTTCGATAAGTTTGTCGGTGGCGGCGCGGAGGTGGTCGAGGCGCATATTTTCGATGCGGATCTGTCCGCGCGTGGCTGCCGCGGCGATCATGAAGGTGGCGGCTTCGATGCGGTCGGGGATGATGCCGTACTCGACACCGCGGAGGCTGGTCACTCCCTGGATTTCGATGCGGGGGGAGCCGTGGCCGGAGACTTTGGCGCCCATGGCGTTTAGAAAATCGCCGAGGTCCTGGATCTCCGGTTCGCAGGCTGCGCCTTCGATGACGCTATCGCCGTCGGCGAGGACCGCCGCGGACATGACGT
>CALMGO010000372.1 GCA_937863625.1 uncultured bacterium | reverse complement strand
GGTACGGTAATCACCAGGGAGTCGCTCGCGCGCTGGCTGGCCACCGCAGTCGAAGAAGTTTCCGATGCAATTGGCAAGACGACCTCCGCTGAAGTCGCCTCCCTCTCTTCGCCGACGGGCGACGATCTGAAGAACCTGCCCGCATCCAGCCCAGTGGCCGTTTCCGCTCTGGCTTCAGCCGTCGGAGCAAGCGCGCCGCTGTTACTCGCGGCGTCTGAAACCTCGGTCATGGCGATTGTCCGTGAGACGCTCAAAGACAAAGCAGGCGATGCTCTCGACGACGCGGCGCTCGATGCATTCACCGATCTTGCCGGCCGGTTCCTGGGCGGTCTCGAAGCCGCGCTTAAGGGCGAAGGCTTCGCGGGCCTTTCCATCAAGCCCTCCAAGGCAGAACGCATCGAGACAATAAGCGCTGACTTCGACTCTCCCGGCGTTCGCCTCGCCACCGTCACACTCTCGCCGGAAGGGTCAGAGCCGATACTTGTTACCTTACTTCTTGGCGACTTCTCCGTTCTCGCGTGTGCCGGCGAAGGTGACGTTGTTTCTACTCGCCCGGTAGCCACTGCCGCGCCTAATGTCGATCGCATAATGAATATTTCTGTGCCGCTCGTGGTCGAAATTGCCCGCACCCGCGTTCGAATGAGACAGGTCCTGTCGTTCAAGCCCGGATCCGTCCTCGAGTTTGCCAAGAAAAGCGATGACCTGCTCGACCTTATGGTGGGGCATGCGCGGATCGCCAGGGGGGAGGCAGTGAAGGTCGGAGAAAGCTTCGGCCTGCGCGTCCTCGAAGTCGGAAGCCTCAAGGAACGCATTAAGAGCCTCTCTAAATAGGACAATGTGCCCGTGACTCCGCTGGACATCGTCAAACTCTCCGCCTTTCTACTCGTGATCATCAACCCCCTGAGCAAAATCGCCATCCTCGCGGCGCTAAGTCAGTCCCACACGAAGAAGGAGCTCACTTCTCTTTGTCTAAGGGCGGGCACAGTGGGATTTTTGCTTCTTGTAACTTTTGCCTTTGCCGGACAGTTCATACTGAGGGATGTTTTTCACATAAAGCTTTACAGCATTCAGTTCGTCGGAGGTTTTGCCATATTCACCATCGGCCTGCGAGCCCTCAGACAGGGCCGTTTCTTCGCGTTCAGCGCCGAATCCGCGCTCAGAGACATCGGTGTAGCCCCTCTTGGAATGCCCATGATAGCTGGTCCCGCCTCGATAGCCGCCGTGATATCAATCGCCACCTCCCATTCTCCGCTTGTGGCCAGCATCGCCGTCCTGCCTGCCGCCGCGGTGAATCTTGTGATTATGCTCCTTTCCGTCCAGTTCGGGATACTCCTGAGCAGGGGCAACATCCTCGGCCCACTCGTCAGAATCGTCGGTATTTTTGTCGCGGCAATAGGGGCCGAGATGGCGCTCGACGGGCTTGGCGCATGGATTATCTCGCTCAGACTATCCACATTGCCGCCTGCCTGAAAGCCCATCCTGCCCCCCGGACGCGCTCTTTCTGCGGTCTTCGGCGCGCCGACACCTGACAAAAATTGGCATTATCACGGCCTTTTTGGGCTTGATTTCGCCTGCCTTGGAGGTATATTTTCAGGGTTCATCATTCCATTTGGTGATGAACCACCTTCACTGGAGGAGAAATGGCTTATTCAGTCGATGATTTGAGGAATATTGTACTTATCGGTCACGGCGGGTCGGGAAAGACTACTCTCGTCGAGTCCATGCTTTTTAAAACCGGAGCCACCACGAGGCGCGGCAGCGTTGACGAAGGCACCGCGGTTGCCGATTTCAGCCAGGAAGAGCGCGAAAGGAAGAATTCCATAGACGCCGCAAGCGTCCATTTTTCCTTCAAAGGCAAGGAATTCAACGTCATAGACGCGCCCGGGTATCCAGACTACTTCGGCCAGGTTATTTCCTCTCTTCCCGCCGTTGAAACCGCTGTACTCGTCGTTTCAGCCGTAAATGGCGTCGAACTTAACACAATTCGCACCTGGAATGCCGCCAGAAAGGCCGGACTTGCAGGGTTGGTTATAATTAACAGGATGGACGGCGACAATATTGACCTCGACAGCGTTATCTCGGCTGTCAAGGAGGCGGTAGGGGTCTCATGTGTGCCCTTTG
>CALMGO010000371.1 GCA_937863625.1 uncultured bacterium | reverse complement strand
CATCTCGGGAGACGTTAAAGGTCCCGTCGAAGGGCAGGCCTGAGATGTTCCATGCATTCAGCGCAAAGGAACTCTCCATCCTGTCGCGCTTTGCAGAGAAGAAGGCCGTGACCGAACTCTACTGGCGCGTCGACGGCGAGGATATCCAGCGCGCCTTTATCTCATACAGCGAATCCCAATCAGCGCCGGCCCCGTAAGACGTCGGAAAGCAGGAACGGCATAATAGGCATATCCAGCTTCTCGCGGGTCGCCGACAACGCAGGGAAGCACCCCCGCTGGAAATTGAACGGAACGAGTAAAAAGGGTAGGCCAGTTGTAGGAAAAATCACAAAAGAAAATTCACAATCGTCCTGCTGCCGTCACGACGGTGTGCGCCAAAGTGCTATCCGACGCGCGATACACCGCAAGGCACGATGGTTTCAGGTGTTATGACGCGCCTCAGGCGCTAACTGCTGTGCCGCTTGGTAGCAGTGTCACCGGAAGAGTCATTCGAACAGGGGGCAAAATCATGGAACAAGTCTTGACGGGGGCGTGTTTGCGGGGTATAGTATGTGAAAGAATTCACAGTGTGACGATATTCACGGCAGAAATGGTGTGGGGGCGTAACGGATATGCCATACGTGTCAGAAAAGAACCTCGGCAGGCTCAGTCTGTACAGGCGGTTACTGAACCGTCTGCAGGCTGAGGGCATTCGTAACATCTACTCGCACGAACTGGCGCGGATGGCGGGCGGCACCGCGGCGCAGGTGCGGCGGGATCTGATGGCGGTGGGGTCGCTCGGGAGTCCGAAACGCGGTTACAGCGTGAGGGAACTCATTGAGAGCATCGGCATCTTTCTTGACGCGCCGCATGGAGAAGGGGCTGCGATCGTGGGTGTGGGGAATCTCGGGCGCGCGATAATGGCGTATTTTGCCGGGCGCCGACCGAGGCTGTCGATTGTGGCGGCATTTGACAGCGACCCTTCGAAGGTCAACAGGGTGATACACGGATGCAGGTGTTACCCGGTGGAGGATATTGAACGAGTGGTGCGCGAGGAGGGTGTTAACGTAGCGATTATCACGGTTCCGGCGAGGGAGGCGCAGGCGACGGCGGAGACGCTGGTGCGCGCAGGGGTGAGGGGCCTGCTGAACTTTGCGCCGGTGCCGCTCAGGGTGGGGCCGGACGTATACGTCGAAGACATAGACATGACGATGGCATTGGAAAAGGTGGCCTATTTCGCGCGCAGGGGCGGCGCGGTAGAGGAAATCACAAAGTGAAGACGACAGACATCGACGGGATTTTGAAGAAGCATTCGAACGCGAGGCGGGACGCGCTGATACCCGTACTGCAGGAGGTGCAGGAGGCTCAAGGGTATCTCTCTCGCGACGCAGTGATAAGGATCAGCGAACACCTTGGGCTACCGGCGAGCAAGGTGTACGGAGTAGCGACGTTTTACAACCAGTTTCGGTTTCACGCGCCGGGGAGATATCACGTGCAGATATGCCGCGGGACGGCGTGCCACGTGAAAGGGAGTGCGGCGGTGCTGGAGGCGGTCAAACGGGCGCTCGCGGTCCAGCCGGGGGAGAC
Organism: uncultured bacterium; assembly: GCA_937863625.1. Classification (GTDB taxonomy): domain Bacteria; phylum Planctomycetota; class DG-23; order SLPQ01; family SLPQ01; genus CALMGO01. The sequence goes on along the minus strand of CALMGO010000371.1, from coordinate 1,269 downwards.
GACGCGGGACGGGCTTTTCAGCCTGGAGGTGGTGGCGTGCATGGGGGCGTGCGGGTTGGCGCCGGTGGTATGCGTGGACGGGCAGTTTCACGGCGGGGTGACGCCGGATGAGATAAAGGCAATCATTGATTCGTACCGGAGAAAGGCTGCCGAAGATGCCAACAACTGAGCATAAGGATATGAAGAAGCACGCCGCGGCGGGAGAGGAAATCCGCGCGCAACTTATGGAATGGCTGTGCGAAGGGCTTCCCGGCCACGAGGGCAAGGTCGACGCGGCGGGGCGCGAGGAGCAACTGGCGCTGCTGACGCGTGAAAAGGTGACAAAGCCGGTGATATTCGTCGGGGCCGGGACGTGCGGCCTGGCGGCTGGGGCGGACAAGACTCTCGGTGCGGTGAGGCAGTTTGTCGAAACGAAGGGTCTTGATGCCGACATCGTCGAAGTGGGCTGCATAGGGCTCTGCGCAGTGGAGCCGATGCTCGACGTGCAACTGCCCGGGCGCGCACGGCTGTCGTTTGGACATGTGACCGGGGACAAGGTTGAGGGACTTTTGGGCGAGGTATTCGCCGGGAAAGTTCCGACGGAACTTCTGACCGGGCAGTTTCGAAACGAGCGGCAGGAGCCGTGGCCGGGCGTGGCGTACATGGACGAGCATCCGTTCTTTGCGCCGCAGACAAGGTGGGTGCTGGCCAACTGCGGCGTCATCGACCCCTCGCGCATAGAGGAATACATGGCGCGCGGCGGCTACCGGGCCTTTGCGCAGGCGCTTTACAAATCGACTCCGGCGGAGTTGGCTGATGCGGTGGAAAAAAGCGGACTGCGCGGAAGGGGCGGCGGGGGATTTCCGACGGGGACTAAGTGGAAATTTGCACTTAAGACCGCGAGTGATCAGAAATACCTCATATGCAATGCCGATGAAGGCGACCCCGGCGCGTTCATGGATCGCGCGGTAGTCGAGGGCGACCCGCACAGGCTTCTCGAGGGAATGGGGCTGGCGGCGTATGCGATAGGGGCGACGAAGGCGTACGTGTACATTCGCGCGGAGTATCCTCTTGCGATAGCGCGGCTTTACGAGGCGATTGAGCAGGCCAAATCATGCGGGCTTCTGGGGCACAACATACTTGACAGTGGTTTTGACCTTGAGATATACGTGAAGATGGGCGCCGGGGCGTTTGTCTGCGGGGAAGAGACGGCGCTTATCAACAGCATCGAGGGCAAGCGCGGCATGCCGAGGCCGAGGCCTCCGTTTCCGGCGGTGAGGGGTCTTTTTG
>CALMGO010000370.1 GCA_937863625.1 uncultured bacterium | reverse complement strand
CCTGCGCTCACACTCCACTGGGGGGCAATTTACAGAAAGAATGTTACACCCCCCGTTGGACATACAGTCACTGGGTTCTAGGTGTCTTCCTTGTGGCATCGGCAGTGTTCTTTGTAGGCTGTGCGGTACGTGAGGTGGTATCAACGGCGGGCTGGAAGGCGTCAGCCGTTCTCGGGCTACTCTGTACAAGCTTGCTGTTCTGTGGAATCGCTTTGCCGCTTGTCGGCGCACGCATGGTGACGCTGTCATGCAATCATCTGCTCGTGACGGGGGTCTTCTATCGACGCATCATCGACTACTCATCCATCGAGAGCGTGCAAGTAGTCCGCGGATGGTTAGGGCGCTTACGGCCACCGTGGCCGCTGACCAGCACGGTGAGTCTCGTGATCCTTGCAGTGAAAGAACCTTGTGGCTGGCCTCACCATATCTGGTTCTACCCGTACATCGTGCCCGGCAGACGGTACTCGGAAGACCACCCCGTTGTTGTGGCACTGCGGAATGCACTCCGCGAAGCCAATGAGATCAAGCCTACCGAATAGGACTTGACCGCGCAGGCGGAAAGCAGTGAGACCACGACGAACGTTTATGATTACTATGCGTTTGGGAAAGAGTTGGGCTCGTGGACACAGAACATCCAGAACAGGTATACATATACAGCGCGGGAGTGGGATGGGGAATCCGAGCAATACTACTACCGGGCAAGATACTACGATGGGGGTGGGCGGTTTCTGTCGCGGGATGCCAACGAGGCGTTCAGGTATTTCTACGTGGATAACACTCCTGTGAAGGCCACGGATCCATCCGGCGAGACAGCTGCAATCGGAGTACATGGAACTACGATTCACGTAATCCTAAACATTGGCATCTATGCTGACCCCAATAGCGCCGCTAACCCGTTGCTGGTGTCGCAGTGGCCGACAATGGCCGCTAAAATCAAGGCGGGCGTGGAAAATAGCTGGAATGGGCACACGGTGGGCAAATGCGACGTGAAGTTTCGAGCGAACGTATGGGCTGCATCGCTGGGTTCAACCGAAGCGACTGCGGACAATGTGATTGAGATATTCGGCGGCGCAGGCCGCTCCCGTGTTTGGCCACCGAATAGAGGGCGCTGGTCTTTCGTAGACAGTGCGGAGTCCATTGGACATGAGAGTGGACACCTCATGGGGTTGGAAGATGACTATGTGTCGCGAGGGAACAGTGACGTAGATGTGGCAGGTCATGAAGGGCATCTTATGGGGATAAACACTACAACTGGGAACAAGGCAGATTACCATGAAGTCTTTGACATACTTGACCACTATGGGATTATACGGTGGCTTCCGGTGACTTCTGGAACTAGAGTCACACCGATGGGTCTTGCAGCGTGCGGCTGTGTAGAAAAGCCAAAGACGCGAGGTCAGTGAGTCGCTTTCGGAGCCGGAAGGGCGTTGGAGGAAGAACGAATCGTGCATCCATGGCGATAAGGAAACATGTCTGGCAACTGGCGCTTATGCTCGTCGCATTGGCCACTGTCGTGTTCATGTGCACAGTGTATCACAGCGACCCTTTGGGATACACGCGTGTGGTTGCTGATTCCGCCTTCGTGGTCGTCTCTTCATACTGCTCGGTCGGAACCATCGAGACCACGGATGGGGGCACAATTAGAGTATACGGTAGTGTCCATGCCACTCTGCCCAGCGGCACTAGTTTTACGCTTTGCAACAAAGACCTGCAGGACGCATGGATTGTTGAAATCGGCGATAGTGTTACGCTGCAGGGAGTAGAATACAAAGGCAGCAAGACACGGTACTTGGCCATAGTTGTTAACGAAGACGGTAGTATTAAGGAAAATGCTGCGATTGTGCCAAAGGACAGGTATGTTTTCTATCCTTTCTTCTAATAAATGGCGACACCCAAGCATCATATGCTTATGACGCAGACGGCAGGAGAATCGCCAAGACCGTGGACGCCGCAACGACAAAGTTCTTCTATG
>CALMGO010000369.1 GCA_937863625.1 uncultured bacterium | reverse complement strand
ACGGTCTGGGGTCAGGAGTGGGGACTGCGCAAGGCGACATTCGGGCGGTGGGGGGTGGCGCTATTTGTCGCGGTGATAGTGCCGTGGCCGGTGCTCGTGATGCTGACGAGAAGCGACGCTGCGAGTTTGTGGTACAGGGAGACGGTGCAAAGATTTTTCTCGGGAGTGGACCACGGGGGGAACTTCCTTCTGCCGATTGGGATAGTGGTGGCGGGGAGCGGGTCGTGGATATTCGCGCTGGGGACGGGGAAACTGAGGAGGATGGGCAGGACAATGACGGCAGCGGGGGAGGATACGAGGACGCGGTTTCTCATATCGTGGGCGGTGGGGATGACGGTGTTCTTCTGCGTGAGCAAGACGCAACTCCCAACGTATCTCATGCCGGTGCTGCCGGCGGTGGCGGTGGGGGTGGCCGGGATACTGTCGCGGTACTGGGAACGAGAGGACGCTGCGGCGGGACCGGCGTGGCGCGTGGCCGTTGTGGGGGCGGCGGGAGCGGCGGCGGCAGTGGGGTACGGAGTGTGGAAGGGCATGGTGCCGTGGGAGCAGTTGATTGAGTGGGGCTCGCCGCTTTTGCTCATGACGATGGTCGTCATCTTTTCACTGGCGGGAGGCAAGACTCGGCGGGCGGTGTGCATCATGGCTGGGACGACGGCGCTTGCAGTGGGGATTGCCACGACGGCGGTATTTGCGCAGGTATCGTCGAGGAGGTCACTCAAGCCGCTCGTGACAGAGTGGAGGAGCATATTTGACGAAGCCGAGGAAGCGTGCTTTCTGGGGAACCTAAACAGCAATCTGAGTATCGTGTATTACAGCGGGAGAAACTTTGAGGGGATTGACACGAGGCGCGAATGTGTGGCGAAGCTCAGCGGCGAGGGTAGGGTGGCGGTAGTGATGTCGGGGACGCTGTATTGGACGTACGTCGAAGGAGGGATACTGCCGGAGAAGGCGGTCCTGGCGGGGCAATACAGGGTGGGGAGCAAAGAGTACGCGCTCGTGACGAATTTCAGCGCGGGAGAAGGACGGTGATGAGGAGCGGCGGGAGTGAAAGGTGGTGGACGCGGCGGGAGGCCCCCTCGACAGGCTCGGGGTTCGGGGCTATAATTCATTTCCATTCGGCATCTATCTACAGGCGCATGTCAGGAGCACAACAGAATGAAACTCACGGATATCGAGTTGTCCGGGTTAGGGCGTTTTCTGAAGAAGAAGGCGGCGTTCGAGGTGGACGAGTTTTTCACGCCGGAGCCGTGGGATTACATATACACCAACCGCAAGATACTCGTGAGGATACGGCACAACGGGACGGGCTATGCACAGATAGACCCTCCGGGCGGGACGGTGCTTCACAAGATGGAGAGGTTTCAGGACTTTCCATCGTTTTTCGTGTGGGTGAAGCCGGAAGGGAAAGACGCGTTTTCGAACTTTTTCAAACCGAATCTGGATAACCACCATCCGGGCAAAGAACCGGGGAAATACAGATGCACGTTTTCACCGGAGAAGGCGGTATTTGAACTCAGGCAGAGCGGGCTGGATATCGTAACGGAGATAACGGTGCCGAAGGACGACCCGGCGATGCTGATGCGCGTCACGGTAACCAACAAGGCGAAGGCGAGAAAGGTCGACGTGATGCCGGTCTGGAGGCCGCACAACACGTCGTCGGCGCTGGCGCCATGGGACGTGCCCGAGACATATCAGACCTGCCAGTACTGCAACGACCCGCACCAGGTGATATGGATAGAGACGAGAAACCCGGGCGGGATAGGGGCGCTGAGGCGTCGCGCGTTTGTGATGACGGACATGCAGGCGGACGACGCGGAAGTGTACTTTGAGAGGTTCGTGGGGCACGGGACGTTTGCGGCTCCGCAGGCGGCGATTGACGGGAAACTGGGGATTGACGCGTCGGCGAAATACACATATCTGGCCAAGGGAGGCGCGAACACGGCCATATGCGAACTACCGGTGGCGGCATGGCGCAAGTCGGTGACGCTCGCAAAGGGCGAATCGTACACGTTCACGCTGGTGCTGGCGGGGCTGCCGCAGCAGGCGGACGGGTCGATGCCTCCGTACGGGGAGATAGCGCGTTACGAGAAGTATCTCGGCGAGGCGGCGCTGTCGAAGGTGGAAGAAGAAAACACTGCCGCGTATGAGGAGTACGAGTCTCTCAGGAGCATCAAGACGCCGGATGAGGCGTTCAACAGATACGTGAACGAGTGGCTACCGCTGCAACTGAGGTGGGTGACGATGCTCGACCGCGGTTGGCCGACGGGGCTTCGCGGTTCGAGGGACGCGGCGCAGGACTTTACGGGGCTCATCCCGCTCTACGGCAAAGAGGCGCGCGGGGTGCTAATGGATATATTCTCGTGCCAGCGCAAGGACGGGTGGTTTCCGAGGCAGTATTCGACCGATGGGCCGGAAGGCAAGCACGACCTGAGGCCGTACGTGGACGCGGGTTGCTGGGTGTGGGAGTTTCTCTATGACTACGTCCGGTACACGGGTGACATGGAGATACTCAACGACAAGACAAGATGGCTCGACAGCAAGGAAGAGTCGACGATACTTGCGCACGCGCAGGCGGTATTTGAGTACTACACGGCGGCGGAGAACACGGGCGAGCACGGCCTCGTCAAGGTGCGCGAAGGGGACTGGAACGACTCGGTAAACGCGGCGGGGATAAAGGGGCGCGGCGAGTCGGTGATGGTGTCATGCCAGATGGTGCTCGCGTCGAAGCAGGCGGAGGGGCTGTTTGAGAAGATGGGGATTGACGGGGGAAGATACCGGGAGTTCTCAGCGAGACTCCGGGCGAACATACGCGCGCACGCGCTTAACAGCGAAGGGTATCTAAACGGCGTCTTCACCGACGGCGGGGAATGGGTCTTTTCACCGAAGGACGCGGATGGGGCACACAGGATAAACTCGCCGGTGAACTCGTTCGGGATTATCGCGGGAGTATTCGAAAAGGAGGAACTGCCGAAGGTGCTGGCGGCGATGAAGACGCTCAAGCAGGGGAACGGATACGCGCTTTTCCTTCCGGGGATAGGCGAGCCGCCGATACACAATCTCGGGCGGATAGGGCAGGGGGACATGCTGCCGGGAGTCGGGGAAAACGGGAACCCGTACAACCACGGGAGCCACGGCTTTTTCGGCAGGGCGGCGGCTCATGCGGGACAGGGGGAACTCCTGCGGGACATATTCAAATACATGCTGCCTTACGATCAGGAGGCGCATCCGATAGCAGTGTCGAAGACGGCGCCGTACGGCGTGGTCAATCACTGGGCGAGTATAGAGGGGCAGTTTGGCAAGGGCGGAGCGACGTTCTTGTCTGGGAGCATCACGACGGCGCTCAGGAACGTGTACGGCGGGATGATGGGCTTTGAGCCGACGCTTGACGGGATAAGGATGCGCCCCTGTCTGCCGGGCGACTGGACGAAGGTGTCGTACGAGCACAACTATAGAGGCGTGATGTTTGAGGTGGCAATCGAGAAACCGGCGGGTGTCGAGTCGGGAGTGAAATCGATAGTCGTC